>NZ_JAENWL010000408.1 GCF_016650095.1 Clostridium sp.
TATAAGCACTATCCTGATGATGTAGTAGAAAAATTTATAGAAAAATCAGTAGAAAATGGTATAGATATTATTCGTATATTTGATGCTTTAAATGATGTAAGGAATTTGGAAACAGCAATTAAAGCTACTAAAAAAGCTGGAGCACATTGCCAGTGCGCTATTTCCTACACTACAAGTAAAGTACATACTATAGAATACTATATTAATTTAATGCAAGAGATGGAGACTAAAGGGGCAGACTCAATATGCATAAAAGACATGGCAGGTATATTAACCCCAGATGTAGCTTATGAATTAATTAGTAGAGTGAAAAAAGAAATAAAAATACCTATAGAACTGCACAGTCACTGTACTAGTGGAATTGCATCTATGACATACATGAAGGCTGTAGAAGCAGGAGTGGATATTATTGATACGGCAATTTCACCTTTTTCAGAAGGTACTTCTCAACCATGCACAGAATCTTTGGCTGTAGTTTTCAAAGACTCTAAAAGAAATCCAGAATTAGATTTAAATGTGTTAGAGGAAGTAGCCGCATACTTTAAACCAATAAGACAAAAATACTTAGACAATGGAATATTAAATCCAAAGGTGATGGAAACAGAACCAAAGGCTTTATTATATCAAGTACCAGGTGGGATGTTATCAAATCTTTTATCTCAATTAAAGTCACAAAATGCAGCAGATAAATATGAGGATGTACTAAAAGAAATTCCAAAGGTACGTGAAGACTTAGGATATCCGCCACTAGTTACGCCACTTAGTCAAATGGTTGGTACACAAGCAGTATTCAATGTTTTAGTAGGAGAAAGATATAAAGTAATACCAAAAGAAATAAAAGAGTATGTAAAAGGACTTTATGGTAAATCACCTGCGCCTATAAGTGAAGATATAATAAAGAAAATTATAGGGAATGAAGAAGTAGTAACAGTAAGACCAGCGGATTTATTAGAGCCAGGCTTTGAAAAAGCAAAAGAAGAAATCGGAGATTTAGCAAAGAGTGATGAGGACGTATTAAGCTATGCACTTTTCCCACAAGTAGCTATAAAATTTTTAGAAGAAAAAAATATGGATTATTATTATATTGATGCAACATTTTAAATAATACGATAGTAAAGGGGTGTGAAAATGTTAGGAAATGAGGTTTCAATATCCCAAGCTCTTAATGTCTCAGTTGGATCTATAATTTTAGTTTTTTCTCTTTTATTTCTTCTTTCACTGATATTAGGATTATTTAAATATATTTTTAAAGAGAAGAAAGTCGAAATCTTAGAAGAAGAAAAAGTAATTAGCGTTCAAGAAGAGATAATATGCAGAAATGAAATCGAAATAGCAAGCTTAGAAGAAGATGATGATATAGTGGCTTGTATGGCAGCAATTATATCGGCTAGTTCAGGTAATAGAAATTCTAGAATTCATATAACAAGTATAAAAAGGATAAATTAGGATATACACTAGTTTAGATAAGGGGGAAAGGTATTTTGGAAAAATATAAAATAAGTTTAAATGGCAAAGTTTACGAAGTAGAAGTAGAAAAATTAGAAATAGGAGCAGAGGCACCAGCAAAACAGCAAAAAGCTCCAGTAAATAATGCACCTAAGGTAGCAGAGGCTACACCGGAAGGTAGCGAAGATATAACAGCACCTATTCCAGGTGGAGTTTTTGATATTAAAGTAAAAGTTGGAGATATAGTTAAAAGTGGACAAACATTAGTAATTATAGAAGCCATGAAACTCGAAAATGAAATAGTAGCACCAAAAGATGGAAAAGTAACTGCTATAAATGTATCCAAGGGAGATACAGTAGTTTTAGGAGATAAATTAATTTCTATACAGTAGAAAGGAGGCAGGTTTAAATGACTCAGATGCTTCAAAGCATTATACAGGGTTCTGGTTTTTCGGCGTTAAATTATAAAAATGTAATAATGATGGGAATAGCTTGTATATTTATATATTTAGCTATTGAAAAAAAATATGAACCTTACTTATTAATACCAATAGCTTTTGGTATGCTCATTGTAAATTTGCCTTTGGCAAATCTAATGGCGGATAACGGACTTCTTCATTATTTATATCTAGGTGTAGAATATGGAATATATCCACCATTAATATTTTTATGTGTTGGTGCAGGTACGGACTTTGGTCCACTTATTGCAAATCCTAAAAGTTTACTTCTAGGAGCAGCAGCTCAAATGGGGATATTCTTTGCGTTTATAGGAGCTATATTATTAGGATTTTTAGGACCGGAAGCAGCGTCTATAGCAATTATAGGTGGAGCAGATGGACCAACAGCTATCTATTTAACAGGTAAATTAGCACCTCACCTTTTAGGTTCTATAGCTGTAGTAGCTTATTCATACATGGCATTAGTTCCAGTTATTCAACCACCAATAATAAGACTTTTAACTACAAAAGCTGAGCGCGAAATTAAAATGGAACAACTGCGACCAGTATCAAAGACTGAGAAGGTAGTGTTTCCAATAATTGTTACTATATTAGTCGTATTATTATTACCTTCATCAGCACCGTTAATTTGTATGTTGATGTTTGGAAACTTAATAAAAGAATCAGGAGTAGTACCAAATCTAGTTGTTACTGCAAGTAATTCACTTTTATACATACTAACTATTTTCTTAGGATTAACAGTAGGAGCGAAAGCTAGTGCAGACGTATTTTTAACTGTAGGAACTATGAAAATATTGGTACTTGGACTTATGGCATTTGCTATAGGAACATCAAGTGGAGTACTGTTTGGTAAGTTAATGTGTAAATTAACTAATGGAAAAATAAATCCAATGATAGGAGCAGCGGGAGTTTCTGCAGTTCCAATGGCAGCAAGAGTTGTTCAAAAGGAAGGGCAAAGGGCCAATCCTTCAAATTTCTTATTAATGCATGCTATGGGACCAAATGTGGCAGGAGTAATTGGTTCAGCTGTAGCAGCAGGGCTATTACTTAACTTATTTGGTAGTTAAAACAGTATTTTAA
>NZ_JAENWL010000004.1 GCF_016650095.1 Clostridium sp.
AGCAAATTATGGCCTCCTGCAGCCGCTACTTCAATCGCTCGTTTTGAACTCTCTTGACCCATAACATCTTCATAGTCTAACTCTTCATTGATTAATATCTCTACATCACTCTCTTGTTGATAAGGCATTAAGTCCTTATAGTTCAAAAAATTCACTACTTGCTTTAAATTATCTAGAGGAAATATCTTTGCAGATTTAACAAGACTACACTCTTTTGCATTGCTCATCGGAACGATAAACTTTTCAATACTGTTTTCTATTCCTTCAATTACAACAGGTAATGAGCCCCTTACTTTCTTCAATTGACCAGACAGTGATAGTTCTCCTATAAAAAGATAATCATTAATATCACTAACGTTTATTTGTTTAGTCGCAAGCAAGATACCAATAGCTATTGGTAAATCAAATAGAGATCCTTCTTTTTTCAAATCTGCGGGTGCTAAATTTATAGTTATTCTATTTACCGGGAAATCAAAACCAGAGTTTAGTATTGCAGAGCGTACTCGTTCTTTTGATTCTTTAACTGAAATATCTGCAAGGCCAACAATGTTTAAAGCAGGTAGCCCGCGAGTTATATCAATTTCGACTGTAACTATAATTCCTTTTATTCCTGTAAATGCAGCAGACATAATTTGTATTGCCATATTATCACCTATACCCTTATTATTTCTTATTTCATAATTATTGACATAATAGTTGATAAAATAACTTCGAGTAAATTTATTATTAAATAAGACATATTTTTATTTACTATTTAATACATATTCCTAACCCTAACTATGCAATCCAAGCAATATAAACTTCACTTATTTATAACTAATGTATTGCTTTTTATTTTTATTTAATCTAATATTAGTATGTATATAAATTATAGGAATTTATGGAAGGATGTTTTTGCATGAAGTCTTACAATAAAGATATCGGAGCACTCGGCGAGAATATATCAGAAAATTATTTAAAGAATTTAGGATATAAGATTTTGGACAGAAATTTCAGATGTAAATGTGGTGAAATAGACCTAATAGCAGTGAATAAAAACTATATTTGCTTTATTGAAGTTAAAACTAGATATGGAATAAATTATGGGATTCCAGCTGAGTCAGTTATTTATTCTAAGCAACAAAAAATTTATAAAACAGCTCAAGTATATATTATGATGAAAAATATTGTTAACTCCAATTTTAGATTTGATGTTATGGAAATCACACTTAATAATTATAATAATGATTTCACAGTTAACCATATTGAGAATGCTTTTCCGTTATAGTATTTAATCTTAAAAACTAAAAAAATCACAAATGCACCTCTTAAACCCAAAATTCACTTGTAAATTTTTTGTCAATTATTAATCTATTCTCCCAAAATATTTTTCAAAAAACTTTTCCTATGTATTGGAATAATTCCATTTTCTTTTATTGCAAGTACATGTTCTTTTGTGCCATAACCAACATTTCTATCAAAACCATAATTCGGATATTTGTTATGATACTGTACCATAAGTTCATCTCTATATACCTTTGCAATTATAGACGCACAAGCTATGCTTACACTTTTTGTATCTCCTTTTATTACAAATTCATTTAAATTAGTAAAGTTTTTTATTTTATACCCATCAGATAAAACCAAATCAGGTTTAATATTGAGTCCCGCGCATGCGTCCAAAAATACTTGATTGTTGCACCATCCAACTCCCTTTTCATCAATCTGTTTATTGTCAATTTCAATAATTTTATAGGCTAAGGCTTTTTCTTTAATAATATAAGATAGTTCTTTTCTGCAAGCTATTGATATTTTTTTAGAATCATTAGCTCTTAGGATTAGATCTTTATCCTTTACTTTTAAATCTAATATCACTGCTGCTGCAACTATAGGACCAGCTAAAGGCCCTCTTCCCACTTCATCAACTCCAGCTACATATTTATAGTTTCCAAAACTTCTATCAAACTCGTACATTTTTTTTACTCTCTGAATTTCCTTGTCTTTTAGCTCAAACTTTTTAGATATCTTACTACCTAATTTTTGAACAGTTTTCCGATTGTCTTGTAATAGCAGATTTATTATATTTCCTCTGTCACTATCTTTGATAACGTTTTCAATATTTCCTATATTCAACATGTATTTACAAATTTCACTATAACTCATATTTGAAATATCGATATTAAAATCCATGATATTCCCTCCTTAATACTTAGGGGCATAAAAATAAATAACAAGTCAAAGATGCGACGGCTATTTACTTCAATGTCCCTTACTTAAAAGTCTTAATTAGGCATCTTAAAGATATCCTTAGCTCTTACTAATTATCTTTTAAGATGCCTATATACTTTCGCTCAAAAATTTATATCTGTTATTTCTATACAAAAGATTAAATTTATTCTACTCTTTCTAAAGATATAGCTCCTAATTTTCCACCTCTAAATTCATCTAAAAGCATAACTGCCACTCTATTATAGTCAATATTACCCTTAGATATTACAGATCCCCTTTTTTTAGCTATATTATCTAAATTGTCTATAGGGTTCTCCATAATTTCATCAAGTTTATATCTTTCCATTAGCCTCTGTCCATTATTAATTTGAAGTCTTTCTACTAATCTAAGTGCTAATTCCTCTATATCTATGACTTCATCTTTTACCGCACCTGTAAAGGCCAAATTAAGTCCAACTGTCTCGTCTTCAAATCTAGGCCATAATACACCTGGAGTATCCATTAGCTCTATTCCTAAGCTAGTTTTCACCCATTGCTTACTTCTAGTAACCCCTGGTCTATCCCCAGTTTTAGTAGCACTATTTTTCCCTAGTTTGTTTATAAAAGAAGATTTACCAACATTAGGTATACCAACTACCATAACTCTCGTAACAATATTCACTAACCCTTTTTTCCTTTGTCTATCATGCTTTTCTCTCAATAATTCATCAAGAGTAATCTTTATCATTTTTAGGCCTTGACCCGTAATACAATTCACAGCGAGTGGCCTTACATTCGCAGTTGTAAGTTTTTCTATCCATTGTTTAGTCACTTTATCTTCAGCTAAATCACTTTTGTTTAATAAAATAACTCTAGGCTTATCTTTGCAAATTTCATCTATTTGTGGATTTGCACTTGATTTTACTATTCTTGCATCTCTAATTTCTATTACAGCGTCAACAAGTTTTAAACTCTCTTGAATTTGTCTTCTGGTCTTCGCCATATGACCTGGAAACCAATTTATCGTCATTGCCATACTTATCTAATCCTCCCCATTTTATTGAATGGATAAAGCCTTATAATCGCTTTACCTTCCAAAAGATTGAGTTTTACAAACCCTACATCACTGTTACGACTATCTTTACTGAAATTTCTATTATCGCCAAGAACAAATATTGAATCCTTAGGTACTATAGCTTCATCATAGTCTCTCATAATACTTTCATTTTTATAATACTCATTAATAATTTTGCCATTTATGTATATTATATTATCGCTAATTTTAACTTTATCTCCAGCAACTGCTATAACTCTTTTTATTATTCTCTGTCCTATGTCAGCAGGATACTTTATTACTACAATATCATTTCTCTTAGTAGGTATTATTCTATATGATACTTTTTCTAGTATTAATTTATCATTGTTTTGAAGCGTCGGAAACATAGATTCACCATTTACGGTTACTATTTGAAATATGAAATTTATAATAAACACAGCAATTACAAGTGAAATTGCTGTAGATTTTACTACCTCAAAAACTTTTCTTGTCAACATTAACACCTACTTAATAATCCACCAAAATGGATTAATCTACTAAAGTAGCTTAATCTACTAAAGTTATTTTTGCCACTAAATGTTAAAATGTAAAAAGGGACTTTTCAGCCCCCCTGTCTTATCTCATTCTTTCTTTAACTTTTGCAGACTTTCCAACTCTATCTCTTAAGTAGAATAGTTTAGCTCTTCTAACTTTACCAAGTCTTACGACTTCAATTTTATCAATTACTGGAGCGTTTACTGGGAATGTTTTTTCAACACCAACACCAGATGCTACTCTTCTTACTGTGAAAGTTTCTCTTAGGCCACCATTTTGTCTCTTAAGAACGGTTCCTTCGAATACTTGGACTCTCTCCTTGTTACCTTCACTAATCTTGATGTGAACCTTAACAGTATCACCTACATTAAATACTGGTAAATCAGTTCTGATTTGTTCTTTTTCTATATCTCTTATAATTTCTAACATGTGCATTCCCTCCTAAAATTTTATTGTGACGTTCATGCCTATTATAATATGACAGAGGACCGCCCGTACTAGCACAAATTACATTCTATCATAAATATATATATATATCAACATAAAAATATCTTTTATGCTCATATATAAGCTATTTTTAGCTTTACATAAACCTTTACGCTTTCTCCTATTTTGCGTCAAATGCCTTACTTAATAGTTTTTTATCTTCTTTTGTAAGGACAAGTTTTTGAAACAAATCCGGCCGTTTTTCTTTAGTTATTAAAAGCGACTGCAATCTTCTCCACTTTCGTACATTTTCATGATGTCCCGATGTCAATACCTCTGGAACGTTCATGCCTTCAAAACATTCTGGTCTTGTATAATGAGGATACTCGAGTACTCCATCATAAAAAGACTCTTCTGTAAAACTCTCACTGCAAGATAGTACCCCTGGAATTAGCCTACAAATACTGTCCACTATAGGAATACATGCCATTTCTCCACCAGTCAAGACGTAATCACCTAATGAAATCTCCATATCTATATAGTCATATGTTCTCTCATCTATACCCTCATAATGCCCACATACAAATATTATTTCTTTTTCCGCGCTAAGCTGTTTTGCAATATCTTGTGTAAAAGTTTTACCCCTTGGTCCCAAAAATATTACTTTTCCTCCATTATGTAATTTGACATCCTTAATAGAGTCAACTAAGGGTTGAGCTAGCATAACCATGCCCGCTCCGCCACCGTAAGGAGTATCATCTACTTTTTTATGTTTGTTCATTGCATAATCTCTAATATTGTAAGGTGTTATATCCAATATATTTTTTTCTATGGCTCTTCCTATCATACTATAATTAAAAACATTAAACATTTCAGGAAATAGAGTTAAAATATCTATTTTCATTCTTGCCATTCTTTTACTGGCTTAATTATTATTTCGCGTTTATTAATATCTATACTAACAACAATATCCTTAAGAACTGGAATAAGTACTTCTTTATTTCCCTTAACCCAATATACATCATTACCTGGCGTACTGAGAACGTCATATACTTTCCCAAGCTCTTCTCCCAAATCATCGAAAACGCTGCAATCTATCAAATCAGCCACATAATAGCTACCCTCTGGCAATTCAAGAGCATCCTCGCGACTAACCATCAAGTACTTATTTCTATATAATTCTGCTTGTTCTATACTATCTATGCCTTCAATTTTAAGTATTGCTCTATCTGATTGAAGTTTACACCCTTCAACTTTTCTAATCTCACCATCTATATACACACTTTTTAATTCTTTAAATCTTTCAAGACTGTCTGTTAATGAAAAAACTTTAACTTCACCCTTTAATCCATGTGTTTTACCAATCTGACCTACACTCATAAAATCTTTCATTTAAACTCCTCCTTCCACACTTACTTATATGAACAATTATAACTTTAAAATTATAATTTATTTATTTGAATTAACCTAACGTAGAAATCTCAACATTTAATTAAAATAAGAGTTAGGCAGAACCTAACTCTTACTTTATTTCAACAACTACTTTTTTATTTTCTTTAACAGCAGCTGCCTTTACAACGGTTCTAATAGCTTTAGCTATTCGCCCTTGTTTCCCTATAACTTTCCCCATATCCTCATGTGCTACAGATAATTCAAGAACTACTGTATGCTCATGTGCCACTTCGTTTACTACCACCATCTCAGGTTTATCAACTAAAGACCTTGCCAATACTTCAAGTAACTGTTTCATGGAAAACTCCTCCATTCATTACTTACAAACTTTTCTAGTTGACTGCTATTTTGCTAAGTAATCTTTTAACTGTATCAGAAGGTTGTGCACCTTTTTTTATCCAACTAGCTGCTTTTTCAACATCAATTTTAATAGTAGTTGGTTCTGTAGTTGGGTTGTAGTATCCTATTTCTTCAATAAATCTTCCATCTCTAGGAGATCTTGAATCTGCAACTACTACTCTATAAAATGGAGCATGTTTAGCACCCATTCTTTTTAATCTTATTTTAACTGCCACGTATATCACCTCCTTAAATGTAAATTCTGTAATTTTAAAATTAGTTCTATTAAAAAGGTAATTTACCAAACATACCTTTTTTACCAGGTTTTTGGGATCCCTTTGCTTGCTTCATGAATTTTTTCGCCATCTCAAAATCTTTTAACACCTTATTTACTTGTTGTACTAAAGTTCCTGATCCATTAGCAATTCTCTTTTTTCTAGAAGAAGAGCTACTAATCAAATTAGGATGTTTTCTTTCTGATGTAGTCATTGATTTTATGATAGCTTCAACTTTTGCCATTTCTTTTTCACTTTGAGATAAATCTATACCCTGCAATTCTTTTTTGTTAACACCGGGCATCATTTCAACCAATTTATTTAGTGGTCCAAGTTTCTTCATTTGTTGCATCATTGCTAAATAGTCCTCTAAATTAAATTCTTGAGAAAGCATCCTGCTACCAAGTTCTTTTGCTTCATCTTCATTTATGGATTGCTGTGCTTTTTCTATTAATGAAAGTACGTCACCCATACCAAGGATTCTTGATGCCATTCTATCTGGGTAGAAAACTTCTAGATCATTCATTTTTTCGCCAACACCAACAAATTTTATAGGTTTGCCAGTCATTGCTTTGATAGATAATGCAGCACCACCTCTTGTATCTCCATCTAACTTAGTCAAAATCACTCCAGTTATATCTAGCTTTGAATTAAAACTATCTGCTACATTAACTGCATCCTGACCGGTCATGGAATCTACAACAAGCATTATCTCACTTGGCTTCACACTTAATTTTATATTTTGAAGTTCCTCCATTAGATTTTCATCTATATGAAGTCTTCCAGCTGTATCTATTATAACTACATTATTACCATTTTCTTTGGCAAATGCTAAGGATGCTTTTGCTATATCTACAGGACTCACCTTGTCCCCCATAGTAAATACCGGAACTTCAATTTGTTTTCCTACTACTTGCAATTGTTTAATTGCAGCTGGCCTATATACATCACAGGCAACTAATAATGGTTTTTTATTTTGCCTTTTCAGTGAAAGAGCAAGTTTTCCACCCATTGTGGTTTTACCAGCACCTTGAAGACCCACGAGCATTATAACTGTTAGCCCTTTTGTAGAAAATTCTAATTTACTTTCTGAATTGCCCATTAAACCAGTTAACTCATCATTAACAATTTTAATAACCTGTTGACCTGGTGTTAAGCTTTCTAATACTCCATTACCTAAACATTTTTCACTAACATTTTTCACAAAATCCTTAACTACTTTATAATTAACATCAGCTTCGAGCAACGCTAATTTTACTTCTCTCATAGCATCTTTAATATCTTTTTCGGAAAGCTTACCCTTACCCTTTAATTTTTTCATGGTAGCCTGTAACTTAGAAGATAACCCTTCAAATGCCATAATAAACCTCCTAAATATTCTCAATAATCTGATTTTTTATTTCATATATAAGCTGATTCATTTTTTCATCTTTTACATTAATTTGCAAATTATTTAATTCTGATATAATGATTTTTAAGGTTTCTTTAAGTTCATGATCTTTATTCGATAATTTTAACTTTTCCTCATATACTAAAAGCATCTTTTCACATCTTTTAATAGTATCATGTGTAGCTTGCCTGCTAGTATTATTTATCTCTGCTATCTCAGATAAGGACAAATCATTATTAAAATATAAATCCATTATATTCTTCTGCTTTTCGGTAAGCAGTTCACCATAAAAATCAAATAGTAGGGAAATTTCAAATCTTTTTTCCATTTCATCACCTACTCACAAATCATATAATATCAGAGTTTAATTGCACTGTCAAGTAGTTTTACTTAACAGGCAAATATTTTTGTATAAATTAAAGTCTAGAATTTAGATTTTAGAATAAAGCTTCTACGAAATCTCTTGCATTGAATTCTTGTAAATCATCTATGCCTTCACCAACACCTATATATTTAACAGGTATATCAAGTTGTCTTTTTATTGATATTACAACACCACCTTTAGCAGTGCCATCTAGCTTTGTAAGTATTATACCATCTATAGGGCATATTTCCATGAATTGTTTGGCTTGTTGTACACCATTTTGCCCTGTAGTAGCATCAATAACTAGTAAAGTTTCCATATGCGCTTCACTGTATTCACGCAGAATAACCCTGTTTATTTTTGCTAATTCATCCATGAGATTTTTCTTATTATGAAGTCTACCTGCCGTATCACAAATTAGCACATCAACTTTTCTTGCTTTGGCTGCTTGAACAGCATCAAAAACTACAGCAGCAGGATCAGACCCCTCTTGATGTTTTATTAAATCAACGCCTGCTCTATTGCTCCAAATTTCTAACTGTTCAATAGCTGCTGCTCTAAATGTATCTGCTGCTGCAATTAGAACTTTATATTTCTCAGCTTTTAGTGTTGCAGAGATTTTACCAATGGAGGTAGTTTTTCCAGCTCCATTAACCCCAATTATCAAAATTACCTTTGGTAGATCTTTAGGCTTTATTGAATTTTCGTCGCTTCCCAATATATCAATTAAAACTTCTTTTAAGCAAGGTATAATTTCTGCTGGGTCATTTATTTTATCTTCCTTCACCTTTTTTCTAAGTTTCTCAATGACAAGAATGGAAGTCTCTACGCCTATATCTGATGTTATTAATATTTCTTCTAGTTCCTCATATAATTCATCATCAATTGTAATTGCCAAGTTTAATACTTCACTAACTTTTTCTGTAATACTATTTCTAGTTTTTGTTAGTCCATCTTTTAATTTATCAAAAAATCCTCCAAACATTTCTATTCCTCCTTGTTTGTCTCTGGTGTCACAAAACAACGGTTGTTTTGCAACCTCCCCTGCAGATATCAATAGGTTATATTTATTTTACTTATTAAAATCTACAGACACTATTTTTGACACACCCTTTTCCTCCATGGTAACGCCATAAAGTACATCTCCAGCTTCCATTGTTCCTTTTCTGTGAGTTATTATAATGAACTGAACATTATCCGAGAATCTCTTTAAGAATTCTGCATACCTAACTACGTTTGCATCATCTAGTGCTGCCTCAATTTCATCTAAAATGCAAAATGGTGTTGGCTTCATCTTCAAAATAGCAAATAATAATGCAATTGCAGATAAAACTTTTTCTCCACCTGACATTAAACTTAAGTTTTGAAGTTTTTTCCCTGGGGGTTGCACGTTAATATCAATTTTAGCTGTAAGTTCATCGCCTTCAGTAAGTATTAAATCTGCACTTCCGCCTTTAAATAATTCCATGAATGTTTCATTAAAGTTCTGTCTTAATATAATAAAATTTTCTGCAAATATTTCTTTCATCTTATCAATCATTCCACATATTACCGTTAATAATTCATTTTTTGCAAGAACCAAGTCTTCCTTTTGACCATCCATAAAAGTAAATTTTTCTTTAACCTCTTTATACTCTTCAATAGCACTTACATTAACTTTTCCAAGCAGTGATATAGCACCTTTCAATGCTAATATTTCCTTTTTTAGCTTATCAATGTCATCAATTTCATTTTCAAATTGAAGTGCTTCTGCATATGTTAGTTCAAAATCTTCATTCAATTTTTGATAGTAATTATCTTTTTCCATTCCTACTTTTGCAAGAGCTAATTCACATTTATATAAATCTTTCTCGCTTTTTTCTAGCATTAGCGAAACATTATCTAGCTGCTCAACACTTATTTTTATTTTCTCTTTAATTTTAATTCTTTGGATTTCATTATCTTCAATGTTTTTTTCCGTTTTTTCTAATATAGCCTTTATTTCATTTACTTTTCCTTGCGCATTTTGAATTGAATGAGTACTTACATTCTTATTTTTCACTGCTTCCTCTATTTCACTAGAAGCTATATTTATTTTTTTATTATCTACTAACATTTCTTCATCTAGCCTTTGAATTTCAGAACTCTTATTGTGTATTATTTCATCAATTTTGGCTTTTTTTATCTTAGCATCAATAATTGATTCTTTTATATTCTCAATTTCTTGCAATTTATCTTTTAATTTCAATCCGATTTTATTGTAATTTTGCTGTATTTCATCTTTTGCGCGCCTAAATTCAGTAATAGATATATTCTTTTTTTCGATTTCTTTATTGCCAGATTTAAGTTTATTCTCTTCTGACAATTTTTCAGTATCTAATGACATTATATTATTTTCAAGTCTAATCATTTCATCTCGCACTGCATTAATTTTAGCTTCTATCTTTGTTACTTCAATATTTTCTGAGTAAACCTCATCCTTTAAGTTCGTGTTTTCTTGATCTAATCTTAAAATTTCAGATTTACTTCGTTTTACTTTTTCTAAGTAAATTAGTAATTCCTTTTTTAACCTATCTAAATCTTTAGCCAGTTCTTGTATCTCTCTTTTCCTGCCAATTATACTAGATGTCTTTGAATATATACTCCCACCAGTTAATGATCCACCAGGGTTTACCACTTCTCCAGAAAGTGTAACAATTTTATATCTGAAATTGTTCTTTTTTGATATTTGTAGAGCTGAATCCATATCTCTACATATAATGGTCTTGCCTAAAATAGATGATATAACTTCACTAAATTCATCCTCAAATCCTATTAGCTTACTTGCAATTCCAAGAAAGCCAGGATTGCTTCTAGTTTCATTATCAATGATAAGCTTTTTGCCCTTAATAATGTTCAAAGGCAGAAATGTAGCCCTACCAAGATTATGTGTTTTTAAATAATTAATTAATATTTTAGCCACTGTTTCATCTTTAGTTATTATGTGTGATATGGCGCCACCCAAAGCAATTTCTATAGCTATTTCTAAATTCTTTTCAACCTTAATAATCTCTCCAAGTACAAAACATTGATTAATATTACTTACTTTACCCTCATTAATATGCCCAATTAAATATTTTACTGATTTATTATATCCTTCATGTTTTTTTTCTAAAGTCATTAATACATTAAAATTAGCTTCAGTCTTGTTAATTTTTAGATTACAGTTTTTCATAGTTTGATCATCAGTGCTTAAAATATTTTTAAGATTTATAATTTCCTTCTTATTCTCCGAAAGTCTGCTTTCGTAATGAACTATCTTTTCTTTAAATTCTTTCATTTGGCTTTCAAAAATTATTTTTGTATTTAAATTAATTTTTATTGAATCACCAAAGTCTTGAACATTATTTTTCAAAAAATCTATTCTTCTTTTTGAGCTATCCATATTATTATTCAATAGTAATAAATCATTGGTAATTAAAATAGTTTTCTCATTGTTTTTTTGTTCTTGCTGTTTAAGCATTTTATCTTCAGTACTTTCAATTTCTATGTTTTCTTGAATAATTTTAATTCTTATATCTTCAGATTTAATTTTTTCTTCTATTTCTATTTGAGTATTTTTTATACTATTTAAAGAATTCTCTAAATCATCAAGGTTGCATTCAAATTTTGAAAGTTTTTTATGAATGATATCTCTTTCATTCGTTGTCTTGTCAATTACCTTTACTAAATTTTCTATTCTTTCATTTAGAATGTTTATTTCCGAAATGGTATTTTGGTAAATCAGTTTTTTATTGTAATATAGTTGTTTTTCTTCTTTATTTTTATTTTCAAATTCTTCAAATTCATTGTTCCAGTATTCTACATCTTTCTTCAACTGGTTTTTCTCTTCCGTACTCACTATAACTTCTCTATTTAATTTAGTACATTCCTCTTTTAAGCTTTTAACTTTTTTTTCAACTTTATTTATAAAATCAATAATTATGCTAACTTCTTTACTTTTTAATTCTTCAAAAAGTTTTAAAAATTTCTTTGCTTTTTCACTTTCATTCTTTAATGGTTCTAGTCTTTCTTCGTAAGTACTTAAAATATCTTTTATCCGAACCAAATTCTGCTGGGTGTTTTCCAATTTCTTTTCTGCTTCTTCTTTTCTTGTCTTAAACTTAACAATCCCTGCAGCCTCTTCAAACAATTTTCTTCTTTCTTCAGTTTTCCCACTTAAAATAGCATCAATTTTACCTTGCCCAATAATTGAGTATCCTTCTTTTCCTATACCCGTATCCATAAAAAGCTGTTGTACATCTTTTAATCTACAGGATGTTTTGTTTATTAAATATTCACTTTCTCCAGAGCGATATAATCTTCTCGATATGGTGACATTAGAATAATCAATATCCAGTTCGCAATCACTATTATCCAAAGTAAGGGAAACCTGTGCGAGACCAACTGGTTTCCTAAACTGTGTTCCTGCGAATATGACATCCTCCATTTTATCTCCTCTTAGGTTACGTGCACTTTGCTCACCAAGGACCCATCTAACAGCATCAGAAATATTGCTTTTACCACTACCATTAGGTCCTACTACTGCCGTAATACCCTTCTTAAATGTTAATTCTGTTTTATCTGCAAAGGATTTAAATCCTCTTATTTCAATAGATTTTAAGAACATGGGAACACTCTCCTATTTTACCTAAATAACATTGGCAATACAAAACTTAAAGTAAAAATTATAACTACAATATAAATCAATGTCTTTGTATATTTTTCTCTTTTTTTCTTTTTCATAATTCACCTCATATTTTATTTTTTTGAAATTTTCTTTAATATGTAAAAATAAAAATATATATTATCATATATCCACCTCAGCGTAGTATATACTTTATTTAACATGCTTGTGGATAGAAATTATATATCTAATAATGAACCTTATTACATTATCTAGTTTATAGCATTTAAATGAAAATATCAATTGCTACACCGTATATATATAAATTAAGAAAACCGTGCATGCACGGTTTTTCATCTTTGCTCAACTATGAATTTTATAGCTGTTCTTTTTTCTCCATCTATGGATATTTCCACAAAAGCGGGAATCACTACCAAATCAATACCATTTGGCGCAACAAACCCTCTAGTAATGGCAATAGCTTTTACAGCTTGATTAACAGCCCCTGCCCCTACAGCTTGTAACTGTGCAACTGGATTACACCTTAAAACTGCAGCTAATGCTCCT
Organism: Clostridium sp.; assembly: GCF_016650095.1. Classification (GTDB taxonomy): domain Bacteria; phylum Bacillota; class Clostridia; order Clostridiales; family Clostridiaceae; genus Clostridium_AD. Next base: position 13,216 of record NZ_JAENWL010000004.1, read on the forward strand.
GCTACGGATTTAGGTTGTGAGTTCGCTGATACTTTTAATACATCCATTATATATTACCCCCTACTGAATACATTATTACAAATACTATAACCCTATATTCTATAGAATAAATTAAAATCCTTCTTTATACTTTGTGGACACATATTCATATATAGTCATAATAATACATTTTTCGTTCATACATATACCGATACTTCCACGTTCAATTGTAATATCTTGAGATACATCTATTGAAATTGTGCTTATTTGTTTCTTTATGTCTTTAAAAAAGCTTTTACCATTAGCATAAAGTTTCGAAATATCCTTTGGATTTATTTTTACTAAAACCTTATTAATAGTGTCACTTTTTAAATTTTTCATAATAACAGTATATAATAAATCATTATATATCCCGCCTTCAACGAGCTCTCTAAATGCAGGGTGAAATGGTCCTGCAACTAAATCATTGCCTTCCGAGATTTCTTCAGTTGGCTGTAATCCTATCCTAATCACATTTATTCCACTTGCAACCATCATAATGTAAATAATCTTACTTATATTTACCGCTTCAGCTAAGGAATAAGGTTTGAATGTTTGATTCATATACATCCTTTCCATAGGTGTATCTTTAATTACAAGTGCAGGATATATTCTACAAATATCTGGTTTAAGTGTAATAACTCTCTTAGCTGTCTCGATATCTTTACGTATATTATCCCCTGGGAGTCCTATCATAACTTGATGCCCTAAGATAAAACCATACTGCTTTATAAGTTTTGAAGCAATCTCTACATCATTTGCAGTATGTCCTCTCCCAGATTTTAATAGTACTTCTTCATCCATTGACTGAACTCCGAGCTCTATAATATCTACAGAATATTTTTTAAGATTACACAATATATTATCATCAATATAATCTGGTCTTGTAGATAATCTAATGAATTTTATTTTATTATTATCTTTGAACTTCTTCGCAACAGTTAAAAGTTCTATCTGCTTTTCTATTTTTATAGCTGTAAAAGTTCCTCCAAAGAATGATATTTCAATAATTGCATCTTCACCATTTATTGTTTGAAGATATTCATTTACTGTTTTTTCCACATACTCTGCATCAACTTTTACTTTTATACCTGTTATGCTATCTTGATTGCAAAATACACATTCATGTGGGCAACCTTCATGTGGAACGAAAATAGGAATAATGTAATGCAAATTACTCATGCACATCCTCCTGACTCGCCATAAATTCTTTGGCTGCGCTTTGCTCTGCTTCTTTTTTACTGTACCCTTGACCTGAGGCTTCTATCCTCCCATTTATTAATAAATCAACAAAAAACTTCCTTCTATGCGGTGGCCCCTCAAATTTTACATGTTCATAGCAAATATCTGCTTCTCCATTTCTCTGCAATATTTCCTGAAGTTTAGTTTTATAATCCAAGATTATCTCATTGCTAATTGCTTTTTCCATGGTTTCTTTAAAACTTGCAAGTATAAATAACTTAGAATATTCTATCCCTTTATCCAAATATATAGCAGCAATTACCGCTTCAACACAATCAGCCAATATTGAAACTCTATTTCTACCGCCAGTAATTTCTTCACCTTTACTCATATTCATGTACATTCCAAGTTCCCATCCGTTTGCAATATCGCATAGTGAGTTTTCACAAACAATTAGGGACCTGATTTTTGTTAAATATCCTTCATACTTTTCTGTAAAATTAGAGTATAAGTATTCGGATATTACAAGTTGTAACACCGCATCCCCTAAGAACTCTAGTCTTTCATTAAACTCAACTTTTTTTTTCTGATTTGCATATGAACTATGAGTTATCGCAGTTTTTAGTATCTCCTTATCAGTAAAATTCAATTTAAGTTTTTTCTCAAGTTCCTGTAATTTTATATCGCACTTCATAATAATTGCTCCTTTTAGGATGTTCATTAAAATATTTTTTCTTCATTATTTCTAACCATATTGTATATAATTGTCTTAATATTAATTCGCAAAATTTCTTCAAGTTTATTGTTCAATTTACCTAAGGCATCTGAAAGAAAATAACATATTTACTAGTTATTTTTGGGGTTTTCTTTTTATAGTAAATTCAAAAATAGACTTGAAAAAACTAAAGGCCCGCAGTACTGCGGCGCCTTATATTATTCTTCTGAGTGGGCTTTAATATATTCTACTACATCGCCAACAGTCATAATTTTTTCAACATCTTCATCAGGAATTTCTATATCATACTCTTCTTCAAGTGCCATTATTAATTCTACAATATCAAGAGAATCAGCTCCTAAATTATTCATAAAAGATGATTCCATTTTTATTTCTTCTTCCTCTATACTTAACTGTGATGCTATAGTAGCTCTAATTTTTTCAAACATAATATCTTCACCTCCTTACCTTCTTTAAGATACATGCCAATTATTAAAGTTTATATTTTTTAACTTTTTCATATTAATAGACTATTATAAGTTTCCATTTAAATTCTTTTCCTGCTCAGATAGTTTTTCAATTTCTAATTTTAATTTATCTACAACATTATTATCATAAAATATTGTAGCTTGTTTAATTGCATTTTTAAAAGCTTTAGCATCTGAACTTCCATGAGCTTTTATACAAATACCATTTACGCCTAAAAAAGCAGCTCCACCATATTCTTTATAGTCAAAATTCTTTTTAAACTTTTTAAAAACTGGTTTTAATAGCACCCCTCCAAGTTTAGTTCTAAAGGAACTCATTATCTCAGTTTTCAATATATCAAATATATTAGCAACTGCACCCTCATATAATTTTAAAATTACATTTCCTACAAAACCATCACAAACCAAAACATTAACTTCTCCAGTTGGAATTTCTCTAGCTTCCACGTTACCAACAAAGTTTAAGTTTGCTTCCTTTAGTAGTTTATAAGCTGATTTTGAAAGTTCGTTACCCTTTTCCTCTTCAGTTCCTATATTAACTAATCCAACAGATGGATTGTCTATTTTTAAAATGTTTTCAAAATATGTTTTCCCCATAAGTCCAAATTGAACTAAATAGTGAGGCTTACATTCTGCATTTGCTCCAGAGTCAATTATCATAAAAGGGCCTTTTTTGCCTGGCATTATTGGTGCCAAAGCTGGTCTATCTATTCCTTTTATTCTCCCTACTATAAGAGTACATCCAGCTAAAAAAGCACCACTGCTTCCAGCCGATATAATAGCATCTGCCTCTCCACTTTTTACAAGATTCAATGCTTTTACGAGGCTTGAGTCTTTTTTGCGCTTAACAGCCATTACTGGATGTTCACTTGTACTAATGACTTCTCTAGCATCAATAACTCTTATTTTATTACAATCATATGTATACTTCTTTAGCTCACTTTGAATTAAATCACAAGGACCAGTTATTAATATATCTACATCATACTCTTTTATAGCAACAACACAACCTTCAACTACAGCACTAGGAGAAAAATCTCCACCCATTCCATCTACAACAACTACCATTTTGAACCCTCACTTTGAATGTGTCTTATAAATAAACAAAGATATATGACTATATTTATATTATATACTATAGTGTGCAAATATTTCTAGTATTATTAATACTAGAATACAAATATAATTATATTTGCAAAATAAAAAGAAAGTCTTTCGACTTTCTTTTTATTTTGCTTCCATTGCAATAACTTCTCTATTTTTGTAATAACCACAGTTTTTACATACTCTGTGAGCAAGTTTCATATCGTGGCACTGAGGACACTCAACTATTCCTGGTAAACCAAGTTTAAATGTTTGCGCTCTTCGATTATCTCTTCTGCCTTTAGAAAATTTTCTAGCTGGATTTCCCATTGTAACACCTCCTTAATCAGTTAAAAACAACTCTTTTAATTTTGCCAACCTTGGATCAACATCGTCAATTCCACATTTACATGCACTATGATTAAGATTGATTCCGCACTGATGACATAATCCTTTACAATCTTTATTACAAAGTCTTTTTATAGGTAACACAGAAATGATATTATTTTCCACGACTTCGCTTAAATCTAATCTATCATCTTCAATGAAAATAATATCCTCATCTTCACTCTTTAGAGTTTTCGACAATCTTTCATTTAATTCAATATGTATTGAATGTGAAAAGGTCTCAAGACACCTAGAACAAGCAAGTAATAGTTCTGCCTCCATACTCCCAGTTAAATCCATTTCATTACCATTAGGTTTTAAAATAAGATGTAACTTAACTGGTTTAGAAAATTGTATAAATTCATTTTCATAGAAAAACTTATCTTTCTCAAACTCTAAATGAATTTCTTTTCTTGTTTTTTTATTACTGAATATTTCTGAAACATCTATTACCATACTATCCACTCTGAAAAACTAAATAATATTTAGTTTTTTCTCATATAAAGAAAATCATTATACCTTGTATAAAAAAAATTATACAGCTCGAGCAAAGCTTCGCGTCCCTCCTAACTAAATTGTTTTTTACATACATCAAACACAGACTATTATATAAACAATACAGTAAAAAGTCAAGATTTATTTATCATAAAAATTAGCAGTATTTTTTTATATTAAATCTAATGTATCTCTCGCAATTACTAATTCTTCGTTTGTTGGGATAACAAATATCTTAGTTTTTGAATCGTCAGTGCTTATTTCTGCTTCTATTCCCCTAATATTATTCTTTGACTTATCTATAACTGCTCCCAAAAATTCTAGTCCACTACATATCTGCGCTCTTGTTTCCGGTGAGTTTTCACCAAGGCCCGCAGTAAATACAATTGCATCTACTCCACCCATTACTGCAACATAAGAACCTATAAATTTCTTAACTTTATAGCAAAATACATCAATTGCGAGCTGTGCTCTATGATTTCCCTCTTTATATGCAGCGTCTTCTAAATCTCTAAAATCACTACTTACTCCTGATATTCCGAGTACACCAGATTTTTTGTTCATTATATCATTCACTTCATCAATCGTTAAGTCCATTTCTTTCATGATATATGTTATTATAGCTGGGTCTACACTCCCGCATCTAGTTCCCATAGCTATTCCTTCAAGTGGAGTAAATCCCATACTTGTTTCTACTGATTTACCATTTTGAATCGCAGCAGCACTTGCTCCATTTCCTAAGTGACAAGTAATTAATTTTAGCTCTTTTATGTCTCTTCCCATCATTTCTGCAGCTTTATCTGAAACATATCTGTGAGAAGTTCCGTGGAATCCATATTTTCTAACACCATAATCAGTATAAAGATCATATGGAAGTGGGTATATATATGCAACTTCTGGCATTGTTTGATGAAACGCAGTATCAAATACAGCAACCATTGGTACATTTTGCATCAATACTCTACAAGCATTTATTCCGATTATATTAGCTGGGTTGTGAAGAGGTGCAAGTTTTGAACATTCTTCTAAGCTTTTCATTACTTCATCATTAATTATAACTGATTTTGAATATTTTTCTCCACCATGAACTATTCTATGTCCAACAGCACCAATTTCTGATAAATCTTTAATAACGCCATGTGCTGCATCTATAAGTGCTCCAATTACCAATCTAATAGCATCTGTATGGTCTTTCATTGGCTCTTCAATAATGTATTTCTCTCCATTAACCTTTTGAGTTAATTTTGACCCTTCTATTCCAATTCTTTCTACTAACCCAAGTGCTAAGCATTTTTCATTTTCCATATTAATCAATTGATACTTAAGCGATGAACTTCCACAGTTTATAACTAAAATTTTCATTGAATTTACCTCCCTAAACTTATTTGTTCTAATTTTTAATTTATAAAACTATTTTCTGATTTGAGCTTGAACTGCAGTTACCGCAACAACATTAACTATATCTTCCACGTTGCATCCTCTTGATAAATCGTTTATAGGTCTAGCAAATCCTTGACATACTGGTCCAATAGCCTTTGCTTTTGCAAATCTTTGCACTAACTTATACCCGATATTTCCAGATTGCAAATCTGGGAACACTAAAACATTTGCATTTCCTGCTACAGTACTATTTGGTGCTTTTAGTTTTGCTACGCTACCAACAATAGCTGCATCTAATTGAAGTTCACCATCAATTTGTAAATCCGGTCTAGTATCTTTTGCAATTTTAGTAGCATCTATTACTTTGTCAACTAACTCATGCTTTGCACTCCCCATAGTTGAAAAAGATAACATTGCAACCTTAGGTTCAAAACCGCATAATAATTTTGCATTATCTGCAGTACTAATAGCTATAGCCGCTAATTCTTCTGCATTAGGATTTGGATTAACAGCAGCATCTGCAAATAAAAGCAATCCGTCTTCTCCATATTCATTATCAGGCAATTCCATTATAAAGAAACTTGAAACAACCTTAATTCCTGGTGCTGTTTTAATAATTTGCATTCCAGGTCTAAGTAAATCTCCTGTATTATGTATTGCTCCGGACACTAATCCATCAGCGTCGTTCATTTTAACCATCATGGTTGCAAAATATAAGCAATCTCGCATCATATCTGCAGCTTTTTCTAAAGTCATTCCTTTCTTTTTTCTTAACTCATAAAATTCCTTTGCATAATTTCCAGTTTTTTCAGAAGTTTTTGGATCTACAATTTCTATACCTTCAAGGTTAACACCAAATTTAGCTGCTTTTGTTTTTATTACGCTTACATCACCTATTAATATTAAGTCAGCTAATGATTTGTTTTTTATAATTTCACTCGCTTTTATGGTTCTTTCTTCTTCGCCTTCTGCAAGTACTATTCTTTTTTTATCAGCCTGCGCTTTTTTACATATTCCCTCTATAAATCCCATTCTTATTTCTCCTTCCTATTTTTGTTAACTTATTTGCATTAATAATATACACCATTAATACATATTTATAACATACACTAATAATATACTACTTTTCTGCTATACATTTCAACATAAAATAGTAAAATCCTTCGCATATATTATATTCGCAATTTTCATTCTTTTTGTTTTAACCTTAAAATATATATCCTTTTATTTAGAAATTTTTTATTATATAATATAAATAAATATAAATTATAATGTATTACAGAAGAAAATTATTGCATAGTTTTTCTTTTTTATATTAATTAGTAGTTTATAATTAACATGGTGGTAATTCACCTAATTATGTTGATACAATCTTTCGCGAGGTGATTTTATGAATATTTCAGGTATAATTGTTGAGTACAATCCATTACATAACGGCCATTTATATCATATTAATAAAACCAAAGAACTAACAAATTGTGATGCCTTAATTTGTGTTATGAGCGGAAATTTCGCTCAACGTGGAATTCCATCCAGTATAGATAAATGGACGAAAACTAAAATGGCACTAAGTAGCGGAGTTGATTTAGTAATAGAGCTACCAGCTATTTACAGTGTATCCTCGGCAGAATTTTTTTCCTTTGGTGCTGTAAGTCTTCTAAATAGCCTCGGAATAGTAAATAATATTTGCTTTGGTAGCGAACATGGAGATATTAATGATATATATAGCATTTCCAATATATTGCTAAACGAACCTGTTGAATTTAAATCACTATTAAAAACTTATTTATCCAAAGGTATTGTTTACCCTTTAGCAAGATCTAATGCACTTTATGATTACTTAATAAATTCTAAAAGCGAGACAGCAAACTTATTATTAGATAATTTTTTAAATTCCCCTAATAATATACTAGGTATTGAATATTGTAAAAGCTTACTCAAGTTAAATAGTTCTATTACTCCTTACACCTTAAAAAGAGAAGGTGCTCCTTATAACAGTACTCTTTTACACAATGAATTTTCCAGTGCTACCTCTATAAGAAAATTTGTGAAAGAAAATGGTTCATTAACAAAACTAGAAGGTCATGTTCCGAGTTCGGTATTAGCAGAAATCCTAAACTTATACTCGAAAAACTATGAATTCACCTTTGAAGATTCCATGTTTCCGTACATTAAACATAAATCTGCCACATCAAAAAACTCTTTAGTAAATTTACCCGATGTGTCTGAAGGTCTTGATAATAAGATTATTAAATCTTTACAGAATAACTCAAGCTACTCTAGTGCACTGATCGATATAAAAAGTAAACGGTACACTTACACACGAATTAGTAGAATATTATGCCAATATTTTATAGGATTCGATATCTTTAATAGTGCTAAATTAAGATCAATGCCTTGTCCTTATGCTAGAGTTTTAGGATTCAACTCAAAAGGAAAGTCAATTTTAAAATCTATAAAATCGAACAGTAGCATCCCACTTTATACAAAACTTCCTAAAGAGGCTAATGAAACCTTGAAGCTAGACATTCAGGCTACAAGGGCTTACAGTATCATAAATAGCAGTATAAGTCCTAATAGCGATTATTTGATATCTCCTATTATTATAGAATAAAAATAAAGGATACAATCTTTAATGATAGTATCCTTTATTTTAAATTAACTTAAACGATACATAATATTATGAAAATTTATATATATTTAATACTGTAATACTTTAAAAAGGGGTTTAAGATTGACGTTTCTATTAATTATATTATTAATTTCTATAATGCTCTTATTGTTTAAATTGTTTAAGACTTTAAATATAGATCTTTCAATAACAATAATTTGTTCTCTTATTATTCTTCAAATAATATTAGCACCAGATGTTTGTATCAAATACACTCTATCTGGCGCAAAACTATTCTTCAATGCGGTTTTCCCTTCTCTTTTTCCATTTTTAGTTGTAATAAATATTATAATAAGCTACGATGGTATTCATATTTATTCTAAATTATTAGGAAACATAATTTGTAAACCCTTAAAACTACCTAAAGAATGTACCTTTGTACTCTTGGTTAGTTTATTATGCGGTTACCCTCTGGGCGCAAGGTATACCTGCGATTTATACAAAAAAAACATAATTGATTTAAATACCTGTGAAAGACTGCTAAATATCGCTTCTAATTCAAGCCCTCTATTTATTATAGGTGCAGTAGGCTCTTCTATGATGGTAAGTACTAAAATTGGTTATATATTATTACTATCTAACATTATATCCTGCATTTTCATGGGATTTATTATTCCCTCAAAGAATTCCTTTTATAAAATAAAATATAGAAGCACCACTTTCTCTAAAGACAAACCGCCAAATAAAAATATTGGTATGATATTAAAGAATAGTATTGAGGATGCCATGAAAAACTCCTTAAATATAGGTGGTTTTATCGTAGTGTTTTCCGTAATAACAGGAATAATTAAAGACAATGCCATATTTCACATTGTCCTTACAAAGTTCTCTTTAATTATTGGCTCATCTGGGAACTTTATAGAAGGTTTATTACTCGGAATGTTAGAGATGACTAATGGCTGCTATTTAATAACTTCCGGTAATACAAATCTATATATAAAGCTTTCAGCCTTAAGTTTTTTAATTGCTTTCAGTGGCTTGTCTATCATTTCTCAAGTTTATAGCTATACCTATAAATATGATGTCTCAATAAAAAAATATATTGCTCGTAAGTTTATTCAAGGCATAATTTCTTCAATTTTAACGCTAATTCTATATATTATTTTTCTGCAGACCTCATCTATCTTTACCTTTAATAATATGAGTATATACAACGGCAGTAATTTATATCTCTTAATATTAATAATTTTATTTATCCCCCTGCTGCTTGTAAATATACTTAAACTATTTCATACTTCTTAATTCTTTTACATTTTCTCTTATTGAAGTTGTGGTATCTGTAACTTCTCCCTGTAGAGAAGTTAAAAATTCTTGAACATCACTTTTAATCTTTTGAAGCATTTTTTGACCTTTTAATTCAATCTCTTTATCTAATTGGGATAATATTTCATCAGCATAGTCTTTAGCTCCAAGCCTCATAATTTTAGCATCTCTCTGAGCCGCTGCTATAATTTCTTCTGCTCTAGTTTGCGCTTCTTTAACTAAATCTTGCTTTTCTACCCTTCTTCTTATTTTATCAATGGTCTCATCCTCAAAAATCTTAGCTTGTTTTTTTGCATCAACAATAATTCGTTCTTTTTCATCGCATACCCACTGAGCCTTCTTAAATTCCTCTGGCAAGTGATTTATAATTTGATCAATTATATCCAATATTTCTTTTTTATTTATAACTGACTTACCTGTAACCGGTATTTTAGACGAACTTTCAATAATTTCTTGAAGATATTCCAAAAGCTTTATAACATCCATATTTCCCCCCCTATATATTTGATTGTGCCTTAAAATTAATCTTTCTCACAACATCTGGAATAATCTCATCCGGTACTAACCCCTTAATAGATCCTCCAAGCATCGCAACTTGCTTAACTGAAGAAGAACTTACATAGCAATATTCGGTCTTTGCCATCATAAACACAGTTTCCTTACTTGGATCCAATATATTATTCATTGATGCCATTTGAAACTCATATTCAAAATCTGAAACACTTCTGAGTCCTTTCACAATGATTCCTGCACCCTCTTTATTCATTAAGTGAACAAGTAAACCGCTAAACTTCTTTACTTGTACATTAGGCAAATCTTTCAATACGTTTTTTAACTGTTCTACTCTCTCATCCACAGAGAAGAGACATTTTTTCTCTGGGTTAACAAGTACTCCTACGATTAATTCATCAAAAACTCTTGAAGCCCTCTCAATAATATCTAAATGTCCGTTAGTTATTGGGTCAAAACTTCCAGGGCAAATTGCTTTTTCCATGTTACTTTCCTCCATATGTTCCTCTATGGTAGATACCAATTATGCATTGTTATCCCCATGTATTCCTTTTAGGGAGCTAATAATTCTTAATTACTAGCTCCCTTGTATTCGTAAAACAATACAGTAGTGTTACCATATTTCCTTAAATCAGATAGATGAATAATAGAATTTCCTTCATAAACCTCTTCTGAAGAATCTATTTTACAAACAATCAATCCATCTTTACTTAAAAGGCTATTTTTTGCAATAATCTCAATAGCAGGTGGAATCATATCTTTAGCATATGGCGGGTCTATAAAAATTAAATCAAAAACAACTTTTTCATCTGCAAACTGTTGCATGTATTTATATGTGTCACCTTTTAAACACTTACATTTATCATTAAAATTTAAATTTTCCACATTTTTCTGTAGCATATCAAACGTAGTATCGCCCATATCAATCAGATAGCATTTATCCGCTCCTCTGCTTGCTGCCTCGAGGCCTAAGCTACCGGTACCTGAAAACATATCCACTACTATAGCATTACGCACTCTATTTTGGATTATATTAAAAATAGCTTCTTTTATTCTATCTAATGTAGGCCTCGTTCCCATCCCAACAGGGGACAATAACTTTCTCCCTCTTGCACTTCCTGCAATAATTCTCATATATTTATCCCTCCATCTAAGCCAGTTTCGATAATATTTTAACATATATATGTAACTTATACAAAGATATTTTTCCCTAATTGAAACAAATGTAATTAGAACTTTGTTCGATTTTTTTAATTATTTCATTCTTCACCTTCATATCTTCACTATTAATACTATGTATTAATTTTCTCGCCTCACTATTTGCAAGTTTTAATATATTAATATCTTCAATTACATCGGCTAAAATTAAACCTGATTCACCATGCTGCTTAAATCCAAATAGTTCTCCGGCACCTCTGGTTTTTAAATCTTCTTCTGCAATAAAAAAACCGTCATTACTTTTTATTAGTATATCTAATCTTCTTTTCACTATATTGTTTGTTATATTCGCCAGTAGGATACAATAGGACTTATGGGTTCCTCTTCCTACCCTACCTCTAAGTTGGTGAAGCTGTGCAAGCCCAAATCGTTCTGAGTTTTCTATTATCATAACTGTAGCATTTGGCACATTTACTCCAACTTCAATTACTGTAGTTGAAATCAGCACTTTAATTTCACCAGTTTTAAATTTATCCATGATTTCATTTTTATTTTTACTATGCATTTTACCATATACCATTCCAATTTCAATAGAACTAAAATATGCTTCTTTTAATTTTTCATAAAGTTTCTGGACGGAACTTAACTTCATTTCTTCATTTTCTTCTACGAGCGGACAAACTATATAAACCTGTCTTCCCTTATTAACTTCACTTAAAGCAAACTCATACACGTGCCTACTTTGCGACATACTTTCATAGCTCGTATCAATGTTCTGTCTTCCTGGGGGCAATTCATCTATAATAGATACGTCCAAATCACCATATAAATATAAAGATAGTGTTCTCGGAATTGGAGTCGCTGTCATAACTAATATATCTATGTTTTTCCCTTTGTTAGAAAATCTATTTCTTTGTGCTACTCCAAATCGATGCTGCTCATCAGTAACAATCATGCCTAAATTTCTAAATTCTACATTATCTTCAATAAGTGCATGAGTTCCAATAATAATATCAATGGCTCCACTTTTTAACTCCTGTTTAATTAATTCTTTGTTTTTTGGTGTTGTACTTCCACTTAATAGTTGTATTGTAAGTGGAAAATCTTTTAATACATTTTGAATTTCTTCGTAATGTTGCTTTGCTAGAATTTCAGTTGGTGCCATCATGGCTGCTTGATAACCATTTTTTACCACATTAAACATAGTAATTATAGCAACTATAGTTTTACCACTTCCAACATCCCCTTGCAAAAGCCTATTCATACCAATATCTTTCTTTTGGTCTATTAAAATTTCCCGTACAACTTTACTTTGTGACTTGGTCAGCTGAAAAGGAAGTTTCTGCTTTAAAGTTGTAAGTTCCGGAGCTATTTTAAATTGAATACCCTCATTATGAGATTTTATAAACTCTTTGAGCATTAATATTTTTAGTGAATATGTAAATAATTCTTGAAATTTAAGCCTTCTCTTAGCTTCATTAAGAGATGTTAAACTTTTAGGGCTGTGTATGCTTCGAGTTGCCTCATCTAAAGAATAAAAATCATATTTTTCCAGAAGCCATTTAGGCAAATTTTCTGTTATTTGAATGTTACACAGCATATCAGATATAATTTTATTGAAAAAATTATTTGTAACATTATTTTTAAGTGGATATACAGCCACAATATTATTTGTATCCATTGATGTGTTTTTTACTATTTTGGGATTCATAATAGTGATTTCTTCCTTAAATTTATCCACTTTGCCTGTGATAAAATAACTATTTGAAATTTTAAAACTATTTTTTGCATATGGTTGATTAAACCACTTACCTTTGAATTTAATATCACCTTGACAAAATACTATGGTAGAAAGAGTCTTATTATTTTTAAGTCTAAGGTCTTTTAATATATTTAAAACAGTACACTCTACAATAACTTTTTCACTTACTAAACACTCTACAATACTTTTCTCGACAGATACATGTTCATAATCTCGCGGAAAATATAATAGCAGATCTAATACTTTAAAAATTCCACACTTATTCAAATTTTCTGCCATTTTAGGTCCAACACCCTTTATATATTTTATATCACTATAAATATCCACAAATACCACTCCAAAAATACGATTTTAATAATAGTTCTATTCATTAGGGGCATGAAAATAATAAAAGCCCTAGGGCTTTTATTCAACTGAAGCAATAAAATAATATATTGGTTGTTTCCCATTATAATGTTGAATGTCTATGTCCGGGTATTTATGCTCTAAAACAGAAATAAATTCTTCCACTTCGCTTATTATACAATCTTCTCCATAGAAAATTGTAATAAGTTCACTATCTTCTGTAATCATACTATCTATGACGTCTTCGCAAACTTTATAAATATCTGTTCCAACTTCTTTAATATGTTGCTCAACTAAGCCTAAAATATTTCCTTCTTTTATTATGTTACCATCAGCCTCAGTGTCTTTAACAGCATATGTCACAGACGCCGTTGCAACATTTCTAATTGCTTCTTTTAATGTTTTCTCATTTTCTTCTACACTAACTTCTGCATTAAACATTGTTACAGCAGTTATACCTTGGGGGATAGTTTTCGATGGAATAACTATTACATTTTTATCTGACAGTTCAACAGCTTGAAGCGCTGCCATAAGTATATTCTTATTATTAGGTAATACAAATATGTTTTCCGCGTTAACTTTATTGATACTATCTAATATATCTTGTGTACTTGGATTCATAGTTTGCCCGCCTTGTATCACTACATCCACACCTAAGTCCTGAAAAATATTCTTGATTCCTTCTCCAAGTGCAACAGATATAAAACCATATTTCTTATTTTCAAAAGTATTCGCTTTTACCGGTTCCTGAGCTTCTGCATCTTCAAGGCCTAATAAATTTTTATGTTGTTCTCTCATATTTTCAACTTTTATCTTAGAGAGCTCACCTAGTGTTACTGCTTTTGAAAGCACCAATCCTGGGTCATTTGTGTGTATATGGATTTTAAGAAATTCATCCTGTGAAACTACTACCATTGAGTCTCCAAGGGCTTCTAAATAATTCTTTAATTCTTTAGTATCAACATTTTCAGCGATAACTAAAAGTTCAGTGCAGTATCCATACTTTATATCTACAGGCATATCTGGAATCACAGATGATATTGTTTTTGATTTAGTACTTTGCTTGTCTAATTTATTAATTGAAACTTCCATATTATTGTTTAGGGCTTCATACATTCCTTTAAACAATATTAGAAGCCCCATCCCACCTGCATCAACTACTTTTGCTTCCTTTAATGCCGGCAGCATATCTGGAGTTTTATCTAGCATAATTTCACTGTGCTTGCAAACATGTTGCATAAGCGTAACAACGTTCTCGGCTCCACTATTAACTGCACTTTCACCGGCTGCTTTAATAATAGTTAGAATTGTTCCTTCAGTAGGTCTCATAACAGCCTTATATGCAAAATTAGCACCTTCCAAGATACTTTCAGCAAATTCTTCAGGAGTAGCTTCTTGTATGCCTTCTAGTCCTTTTGCAACGCCTCTAAATATTTGTGACAGTATGACCCCTGAATTGCCTCTTGCACCCATTAGCGCGCCTCTAGCTATCTTCTGTGATATATCTGAAATAGACTCCGTCGACATGCTTTCAATTTCTTGCACTGCTGCTTTAAATGTCATTGACATATTAGTACCTGTATCTCCATCTGGAACAGGAAATACATTTAGTGAATTTACATATTCTTTTTCTTCCTCTAACCTATTAGATGCATTTATTACCATATTACGGAAATGTTGTCCGTTAATTTTTAAGTATTCCACAATCCATACCTCCTTAGACCCTTACACCTTGGACATTCACTGTTATTGCTGCAACCTTCAGTCCTGTATAATTTTCAACGTTATATCTTATTTTTTGAATTATATTATTTGCTATTATTGAAATTTTTGTGCCATATTCAACTATTATGTATAATTCAATAAATAGTTGGTTTTCCTTAGAATGAATTTTTACTCCTTTATTTAAACCATCGTTCTTTATTAATTGCCAAAATCCATCCTTAGCATCTTTTAACGCCATGCCTACAACTCCATAACACTCTGTTGTAGAGATACCAACTATATTAGCTAATGCCTCCTCTGAATAATATATAATACCATTCGCATTCTTAATGTTACCTTTCATTGTAATTCCTCCTTATACCGCTATATAGATTATTTTATATTATAATCATGATTTATTCAAGAAAATTTATTTTATAATTAATTTAATTACTAATAATCCCCCATTTAACTTGCAAGAGTAATAGTTTATATGTTACAATAATGCGTGTTTCAATTGAGAAGATTTTTTTCTTCGTAGTCTTAAGGAGGTGTTTTCATTGTCAAGAAAATGCGAAATATGCAATAAAGGTGTTATTTCCGGTAGCCAGTATAGTCACTCACACCGTGAATCAAAGAGAAAATGGGCTCCAAATATTCAAAAAGTTAAAGCTATAGTTAGCGGAACGCCTAAATCTATACATGTATGTACTAGATGTCTTCGTTCAGGTAAAGTACAACGTGCTATATAATTAAGAAATA
>NZ_JAENWL010000001.1 GCF_016650095.1 Clostridium sp.
CAATTTAAATTAGTAGAAATTAAAACAAGAAGTAGTAAATATCAAGTAGTTGCTGAAGAATTAATTAGTGGTAAAAGATACAAATTCACAAAAACTAGTGTATTAAATGCATTGAGAGGTGAAAGATAATGATGAAAATAAATTATCAAGTAATGACTGAAGACATGAAAAATGAAAATGGTAAATACATTCCTAATTGGAAAGAATTAAAAGCTAAAGTTACTTCAGCTGATGAATTTAATTACATAGTAGAATGTGAACAAAGATTTAAAGATTGGGAAGATGATGAATTCATGAAAGATTGCATTGGTTTTATATTCAATATGGTTTATATAACTCAACAAAAATGTGGACATTACGAAATGTTTCAAATACCAATGAATGAGAATTTTATCTTAGAAGAAAAATTAGAACAAGCAAAAGAATATGCTTACAAAAGCTTATGCACACATTGTTCATGCAGAACAATATAATTAATAAAATACAATTTAGAAAGCTAGAGAACCTAATCTGAGAATTAGGCTTTTCTAGTTTTTAGATGCACTATATAGATAACATAAAATTTAAAATAAAAAGGTCCAGCCTCACCTAGAGCTGGTCAAATAAAAAGGAGAAAACAAAATGAAATTTATAAAAATAATTCCAATTATATGTAATTCATTTATTATAATAAAGGAAAGAGGTAAAAGAGATTTAAAAGGTTTTATACAAACAGATTCAAATAAATATATTGTGGTAAATTCATATTTCTCAGATGAAGTGAAAGTTCAAATCACTGATCTCTTAAATCATGACATAATAAGTGTAAAAGCTAAAGCTTATGACTTGGTTATTGAAATAGCTAAACCTATCGAGTATGAAGAGATTGAATTTGAGGTCTAATTGAATTTAGATGTAA
Organism: Clostridium sp.; assembly: GCF_016650095.1. GTDB lineage: Bacteria > Bacillota > Clostridia > Clostridiales > Clostridiaceae > Clostridium_AD. The sequence continues at coordinate 899 of NZ_JAENWL010000001.1, forward strand.
TATCATACAGCCAATCATACAAACGATCACTAGGGGATACAGAGAACATAAGAAATGCATATTTAACGTAATAGAATAGGATAATCTAAACCAATATATAATATAGCATAAAGTGACGTACCTGAAGTCTTGGTTATATTGTGTATTGGTTTAGATTATCGTATCAAAAAGGTCCAGCCTCACTTGGAGCTGGTCAACCAAAAAGGTCCAGCCTCACTTGGAGCTGGTCAACCAAAAAGGTCCAGCCTCACTTGGAGCTGGTCAACCAAAAAGGTCCAGCCTCACTTGGAGCTGGTCAACAGCTAAACAAAAATAAAACTAAAATAAAAACTTAAAATAAAAACTTAAAACCTTAAAAAACCAATAGTTTATAGTGTAAAAGAAATTAAGGAGGTAGGTATAATATGATAAGAACTAATAAAGTAAAAGCAAAACAAAAAACTAAATCTGATCCTAATAAATATAAGACAGAAAGACTATTAAGTCTATTAGAAGAGTATACAGAATCAAATGATATACCTATCCTAAAAGAGTTCTGTTATATCAACAGATTGAGCTACCAGTACCTAGTCAATCTTAGGAATAAGCAGGCAGATGCTGGAGACAATAGGCTGAGTTTATCTATAAGTCAATTAATGATGAAAAAAGAATCTCAGATAGAGAGAAAAGGTTATAGGAATGAAATAAATACTTCTATGGCAGTGTTCAGTTTAAAACAATTAGGATGGAAAGATAAGCAAGAACTAGAGTTAGGAATAAACAAAATAAACAACCTAAAAATAACTTTAGTTAAAGCAGAGTAACATATTATGGTAAATGAACAAACAGAAGTTACTACAGAGGTAAAGTTAAAAGTAAATAATCACTTTATGGAATTTGTTAATGACTGGGATTATAGAACCTATCTATTAATAGGAGCTTATGGTAGCTCAAAGAGTTATGAAGCTGCTACAAAGATAATATTAAAGCTATTAAATGAAAAAAGGAAATGTCTAGTAGTTAGAAATACATATGAACAGATCAAAGAGAGTTGTTATGACCTAATGTATGAGATTATGGATGGTATAGGAATAATAACAGAAGACAGAACAGCTGGAAATGATACAAGATATGTAATAGCTTATAAATCACCATTAGAGTTTAGGTTTCCTAATGGAAGCAGAATCATATTTAAAGGTATGGATAGACCAAGTAAAGTAAAATCAATAAATGGTGTTACATTAGTTTGGATAGAAGAAGCTGCTGAAGTTAGTTATCCAGCATTTAAAGAGTTAAATCTTAGATTAAGAAACCCTAACTTAGCAATATATTACATCTTGACAAGTAATCCTATTGAAAGAAGCAATTGGGTATTTACCTATTATTTCGAAAGAATAGAAATTACATCTAGTGGTAAAGAGAAAAGAGTAGAGATAATTAATGAAGAAGATTTCTATAATAATAGAGTAATAAAGAACAAGAAGAATAATACTTATTATCATCATTCAATACCTGAAGATAATGCATTTATAACAAACGAGTATATACAAGAATTAGATGATTTAAAGAAATACGATCCAGATTTATGGAGAGTTGCTAGATTAGGTAGATTTGGAGTAAATGGAACCAAGGTTTTGCCTCAATTGGTTATTGCTAAGAATGCTACAAAGTTTAGAGAAGCTGTTAGTCGCAGTAATATTAAAAGAAATGGTATGGACTTTGGTTTTGAAACATCATTTAATGCTATTATAAGATGTGCAGTTGACCTTGACAAGAGTTATCTATTTATATATGATGAGTACTACAGAAATAAGATGACAGATAAAGAGACTGCAGAGAAACTTCCTGATTGGAACACAGATGTTAGGAATATGTTAGTCAAATGTGATTCAGCAGAACCTAAGACAATAAAGTTTTATAGAGATGAAGGTTTCATGTTCAAAGCTACAAAGAAAGTATCAAGAATACAGCAGATCAAAAAGATAAAACGATTTAAGCGAATCATAGTTAGTCCTAAATGTAAAAATGTTATTAGAGAGTTAAAAGATTTAGTATATAAAGAAGACTCTAATGGCAATAAGATATATGATGAATTCAATATTGACCCTCATACATTCTCAGCTATATGGTATGCTTTAGATGATATCTCAGTAGCTAATGTTAAAGAACGTAAGAGTAATAGTATTAAAGGAGGATAAGATATGGCAACAACAATTCAAAAGTTTAAATTCATAAGCTTAGAGTTCCCACAGTGGTTTAAAGAGCTATTACTACAAAAAAGGATAGAGATAACTGTAATAAAGTATGGAACACAGTTAGTCAGAATAGAAATTGGAAGAAAAGATGAGAAGAAAAAAGTAGTAAACATAAATGACTACATTATCTTAGCTGATGATAACATTATAGTGGTAAAAGATAGCAAGATAGAAGAATTCTTAGGAGGAAATAGTTAAATGGTAGCTTTAGAAGATACAAACTTAATAGTTTATTCAGCATATGCAAACCTTCCTTATAGTGTGATAAGTGAAGACCTAGAGAATGCATTAAAAACAGATTTCATGAATGAGTTAGACAAGATACAAGAAAGATATATAATATATCATCAAGGAATGAAATTTACAGCTGAAGGTGCTAACACAGATTATGTGCCCGCTGAACTAAGATATAAGAAAGCTAAAAAATTAATTAATAAGGAAGCTAGATTCATGTTCTCAGTAACACCTGATATATTGATAAATAATAATGTTACAGATAAGACAAGTAAAAGCTCAGACTATCAAGAGTTCATTAATGAAGTGTTAGATGCAAACAGCTTTAGTAAAAAGTTATTGCAGTCGACAAGAGATTGTTTGATAGCTGGTAGAGTATTAGCATTAGTTAATTTTGATGAAGATTCAGGAATTGAATTAATGTTTCTAAATGCTAAAGAGTTCTATTATGAAATGTCAGGTTCAGAAACATTAGAAAGATTAATCGTTTTCTATATAATTACTGATAGTACAAACACAGCAGAAAAAAGAGTAAAGAAAAAAGTATATACAATGCAAAATGGCTATTGTCATATCAAAGAAATTATATATGATGGAGCTGGTAGAGAAATAGAGATCCTAAATGAAGATTTAAAAACATTATTAACAGTTATACCTGCTAAAGTTATATTCAATGATGGATTATCTAATGATATTGTAGGTGAATCAGAGATTGATGACTTAAAAGATTATGAAGCTTATTATAGTAAGTTAGCAAATGCAGATATGGATGCTGAAAGAAAAGGAATGAATGCAATAAGATATACAATTGATGCTTCAACTGGATCGACTCAGAGTTTGAGTTCTGCTCCTGGTGCTTATTGGGATCTACAGTCAGATGATAATGGTGTCGAACAAAAATCAGCAAGTGTTGGCTTAGTCGAAAGCACAATGGGATATTCAAGTCCATTAAAAGTTACATTGGATAGAGTTGAAACAGCAATGCACGACCAAGTGTCAGTTCCAAACATCAGTAATGAAAAATTGCAAGGAATAATAACATCTGGAAAGACATTAAAAGCTATATATTGGGACTTAGTGGTAAGATGTGATGAGAAAATGCTAACTTGGAAGCCAGCAATCAAATTTTTATCAAAACTAATTATAGATGGAAGTTTCTTATATCCTAAAACTCAAAAGATGTATATACCTAAACCATTAACTAAAATGGACTATAGAATAGATGTAGTAAACAATTATCCATTGTTAGAAGATGAAACTGAAGAAAAAGGAACAGATCTTTCTGAAGTTGCAGCAAATACAATGAGTAAGAAAGCATATATGAAAAAATGGAGAGGTTTAACTGAAGACGAAGTATCTGAAGAGTTAAAACAAATCTTATTAGAGAAGAATATGTTTGAAGATTCATATTTATCAAGCATGGGTTCACCAGTGAGTAAGTCTGAAGATTAGATTAAATATAGTGACTCTCAGGTTCACTCTAAGAAATATATATATAATTGACAATAAAATATATAGGTAAAAGATAAAGAATCATTAGAATCACATATCATTAACTTATGAAAGGAGTATATATGACTGATTTAAAGTTTGCTAAAGCAGAAATGGCTAGAGAAGCTATCACTGCAGTTCAACAAAACGAAATAAGAGACTTATATACTGACTTACATAAAACAATGGCTAACAAAATATTTAAAATAGATGAAACAAAAAATATATCTTCACTTATGAAGAAAACTTATTTAAGAGATTTTGAAGATGTACTTAAATCAGAGATAAAGAAGATGGATATAAAAGTTGAGTCAATTATATCTGGAAGTGTTAAAGAGATGTGTGATGAAGTCGATTTAGATGCAATGAAGCTATTATCTCCAGCTGGGGTAAAAGCAGCAATGGCAACTGCTACCTCATCGATAAATACAGATGCAATAGAGACTATAATGTCAGGTCAATTGTACGGAAAAGATTGGTCATTAACTAAGTCAATATGGACGGGATCTCAAAAGACTCAAAAAGATATTCAATCAGTTGTAGCTAAAGGAATACTAGAGCAAAAGTCTACACTTGATATAGCTAAAGATTTAGAGAAGTATGTTGACCCATCAGCAGCTAAACCTTGGGATTGGGGTAAAGTTTACCCAGGCACAAATAAAACAGTTGATTATAATGCTCAAAGATTAGCTAGAACAATGGTTAATCATGCTTATCAGGAATCATTTCAGAGAGCGGCAGAGAAGAACCCATTTGCTGATGGAATTAGATGGTTAACTACTAACTCTCATGCAGGAGCTTGTGAAATATGTGCTGGAAGAGCTTCGGCTGATCAGTTCCTTCTAGGAGCTGGAGTATTTCCAGCAAACGAAGTTCCACTTGACCATCCTAATGGCAAATGTACATTCTCAGCTGTAATACATAAGAGTTTAGAGGATGTAGCAAAAGAAGTTAAACAATGGGGAGAAGATCCATTTGGAATGAACCCACCTTTAGATGATTATGCTGCAAGTTTAGGGTTTGATTTGAGAAAGTTAAAACCTTTAATGGACAAAGCAGCAAAAGCAGCTGAAGCAGCAGCATCTAAAACTTCTATATGGGATAAAGCAGTAGCTAAATCTTTGGAAAGTGTAGACGATGTAGACAATATAGCAAAAGCAGCAACTAAAAAAGTTAAAGTGCCTAAATGGACGAAAGACCAAGAGAAGTTATTTGGTAAAACAGCATTAAAACCTGGTGATATAATATCATATGATGATTGGCATGCATTAAGTTCTGTAGATGATAATAGTTTATTCTGCAAAAGATGGGTAGAACATAATAAGTATTTATCCGGTAAAGGTAAACCTAGATTGGCTATAAGAGATTTTTTTGACGATCATTATGCTAAGATTAAATATACTACAATGGATGCAGATGATGCAGCTAAATTAGGGGCTAAAATGGCTTCTGATGCAGCAGATAAAGCGATCATGTCTAAAGCAATTCCTATAGCTGGCTATACAGATGATTATGTGGATGATGCTCTTGCTAAATTAGTAACTAGGCCAACTAAAACAGTTAAAATTCCTAAATGGACAGCTGAACAAAAAGAATTGTTTACAGGATCTAGTCTTAAGCCTGGTGATACAGTTACCTATGATTTATGGGAAAGATTAAGTACATCAAAAGCTTATAGCAAATTTAATAAAGATTATTTGGATTATGCTAAGAGTAGAATGAGTGCTGGTAAAGATTTTTTAAGTACAGATGGCTATTTTAAGAAGATGTATGGAAAAATTAAATATGAGTCAGTTGTAGTCGATAAGATTACTGGAAAAGCAGCTGTTGCTTCATTAGATGATATTGCAACTGGTGCAGTTAAAACCTACAAACTTAGAACTCCAACTTGGTCAAAAGCTCAAGAGAAAATGTTCACAGGAACTAAGTTCAAACCTGGAGAATATGTTACATATGATGAATGGATGGCTGTCGTTTCTAGGGAAGATGACAAACTTGTCCATGCATTATGGGAAACAGCTAATAAGAAACTAATAGCTAAAGGAAAACCTTCAACAACCTTTGGACAATACTTTGCTAAAAATTATTCTGAGGTTAAGGTTAAAATTACAACTGTTAAAGATTTAAGAGGAGCAATCAGTCATGGAATAGATGATATCACTCAAGTTCCTCAGAACTTAGAAGGAATGTTTGGTAAAATTAAGCAAGCTTTAGCAAAAGCTCAAGACGATCTTCTAAAAGGTGCCGGTGGCCAACGTAGATTAACTGAAAGTTTAGAAAAGACACAAGGATCAGTGCAGAAAGCATTTGATAAAGTTGAAGATTTTTGGAAACATAAAATTGATGAATCAGATGTTGGTGTTAGAATAACAAACACTAATTTCAAAAGTGTTCTTAGAGATGGTCGATTTAAAAATCAATATGAATCAGGAAGTTCAAAAGGAATGTTCGATCCAACTTACAGAAAACAAGCCGAAAATGCAATGTTTAAAACAAGTAGTTTAGACAATAAACAAAGAGCAATCTATGGAACTATCTTCGATGATGAAAATGCACTTGATAAAATTGCAACTCAGTATGGAGATATAGTAGTTAAGCTAAAGAAAGAAAATGTAATCAACAGATCAACATTTACTGCAATGGACAGCTTAAATGATAATCGACAATCCGCAAGTTTGCTAACTAATCCTAAATTCTCGGGAGATGGCAAGATGAGAGAAGTTTTAACAAACAAAGCTTCACTTGGAAAAGATGTAAAACTAACAGATATCTATACTTATGGAGGTGAATACCCAGAGGTTCAAATATATAATGGAGTAAGCGTTGGAGACATAAAAGAAGTTATATTCTCTAACCCAGATGATATGAGAGGATTAGCTGCCCAATTGGATGATTTAGGAATCGCTTATCGAACTAAGTACTAAATAAACTGTTTACATTTTTAATAAAACATGATATAATTAAATTAGAAATAGAGGTGAACAACATGAGTGCAAAGTATTTAGATTTAAGTAAGACTACGAGAATCATTGCAAAAGATGATAATCTAATTTTAATGACAAACTATCAAAAAGATGATTATGCAAATGACACCGAGGTTGCTATAGCTAACACAAGAAGTAAAGTGATGTTCTATATAGTAAAGATGGGAGCTGTTCTTAGAAGAGGCCAATGGGTTAACTTGGAAGATACAGATACAGTTACTATTGATGAAGTCAAAGAATATGATAAACGCTAATAAAAAGAATTTACAAAAACTGTTTACATTAATTGAAAAGTATGATAATATATAAATGTAATTAAGATATGCTACGGAGAATGATAAGCTAAGAAAGGAGGAAATTAATATGAAAATTGTAGAACATCATATTACTAAATATGGTTTATTTGATAATAAAGGAACTGATGACAAATTTATTGTTGAAGCTTGGACACAATTAAATATTTTTGGGCACGACTATTGCTTTAACAAAAGAAAAGTAGAAATCACAAAAGGTTTATATGAACATGTGGTAAAAGAATTACAAGATGGAAGAGAATACTTGTCAAAAGAACGTGGCAAAGCTTTTTTCAAAACTCAAAATGTTTATTTAGATTTGTAACATTATAAATAAAATTAGTCGAAACTCTCATTAATTTGAGAGTCCTGGGTAGAGTGGTAATCTTCCAGCTGAAAATGACAAACCTAGATATAGAGGAAAATTCATGATTAAATTACATGATCCGAAAGTATTGGCACCAACAAAATTGAAATATAAAGTAGGTTCAAGAGTTAGGGTAAAATCACTTAACACAATGCCAAAAGAATATTTCGAAAGTGCATTCCTTTATCCCATGTTTAAATATGCTGGGACAATTGTAACTATTGCAGAAACAGATGAAAGAATGAAAACGTATCATATTGAAAATGATGAAGCTAAATTTGTTTATGATGACAACATGTTGGAGGATATTTACTCACATGAAATTATCAAAAATGTAAGAGCCCATCTTGATTTAAAAGAAGGTGAAGACCCATTTAATATTCAGATCAGTGAAATGACTAAAAGCGAAGTTCTCGAATGTGTATTATGTTGGGAAGGATTAATCCATTATAGTGATTATGTTATAGATTGGATTAAAGACATTTACGAAGTAGATTTAAATGAACATGAAAATAAAAATAAAAAGGAAGAGGTAAACTCAAATGAATAAGGAAACTGAAGTAGCTCTAAGACTTAAACTAAAATTAAGTGATGATACTATTATAGAAAAGGTTAAGAACGTATACGATCTTGGAATGAATGATGATTTTAAGATAGGAATAGTAATTTGTGAATCAGGTTATTGGGTAGAAAATGGAAAGCAAAAGTATAGTGAGATTGAGAGAACATATACATTCAGTAGCAATAATAAACACTTCATTCATGGAATGGGTGGAAACTCAATATTCAGCCAATGCTTAGGAGATGAAAATGATCGCCCAAGATTGGATTGGTATGTCTATGGAATGGGTGGCAAAGACTGGGGTATTGTTGAACTATTCAGAATTGTAGAAATTAAATAAAAATAAGAGCAGAAGCTATCCGAAATGGATGGCTTTTCTTATCTTCATAAAAAAAAACTAAAAGAATTTACATTTACTGTTTACAAACTCTAAAAATTGGTGTACAATATAATTAGTTAAAGAACAACATTAACTGAAAATGTCTAGGAGGACAACCATATGAAATTAGAAACAGTAATCTCAAGAATAGAAAATCAAAACAAAACAATCAAAAGAACTTCAAACATTATCTCAAAAGTAACATTGAAAATTCAAAAGTTAGAAAACAATTTACAAAATGAAACTGATGAACATGAAATATATTATATTGAATGTGATATCAGATCAGCAAAAGACCAAATCAAAGATAATCAAAAAAAATATGAAATTGCAAAACTTAAATTAAAAGAATATCAAGCAGCATTTGAAATTGAAGCAGCAAAACAAAAAGAATTAGAAATTGATTGTGAAGTCATAGAACAATTCTTAGAAGATTGGAAAACTTCAGCTAGAAGATATTATACAGAACAACATGATTTATATATTGCTTGTGATAGAAAACATTATGAAATAGTTAATCAAGTTGGATATTTTGGAAAATCAAATGCTGAAAAAAGAGAACTTAGCAGAGAATATCGTGAAGAGATGGAAAAATTCCCAAGATTATTTGAAAATGGTGGTTTCCATGATTTAGAAAAACATTTAGAAAATGAAGTTGCTAGAAAAAAAGAAGATTTATTAATTAGAATAACTAAAGTAATTGGTAAAATTACAGATGCAAGTTATTTATATATAGCAAATGATGCAAACTTAAATGGAACAATTATTGGAGAGACTGGAAAAGCTGAAATAAGAACAATCTTAGCTGGTGGTTACAATATCCAATGCTTACATTATAGAGTATTAGTTAATAAGCTATCTTAATCGATAGCTTTTCTAAAAGATCTTATAAAGTAAAGTCGAGGAGGACTAACCGCATGCAGAGAAAATTAAAATTACGAATAAAAATATTGCTTTTTTTAATATCTATATTAGTTATAGCTTTAATTAATATAAACACAAATCTAAAAATCGAAGAAGTAATAAATAGCTATGAATCTAAAATAGAAGTTCTAGCTCAAAATGAATTACAAAATTCTGAAGACCAAAAAAATTTAACAATAAAAAATAACAAACTTGAAAGAAGTATAATTGATGAAAGTTTGCAAGAGATAAAAATTACATCATATTATCCAGGAGATCCTTGTGGTTCTTCAAACCTCACATATTCTGGATTAACAACAGCTGACTTCGAAATTAATGAAAATGGTTGGTATACATATGATGGTAAAATAGTAATAGCTGCAAGTATTAGAAGATTTGAAAATGACACTCAGGAAGACTATAAGATATATAATATATTCGATGAAGTATCAATCATCATTAATGCAACTGTTTACCAGGGCATTATTCTAGATGTATGTGGAGCATCTTATAGACTAAATGAGAAACAAATTTACGATATCTATGTTTCAGATGAATTTAGTATGGTTACAGGTTCTGCAGTTGTAATATCTATCCAATAAATTAAAACTTAAAAATTAAAATTAAAACAAAACAGTCAGAGAACGATAATTAAAAAGATACTTCCTATTTACTTAATTCTCGTAGCAAAAGTTCTCTGATTGTTTTGTTTTAATTTTTTGGCATTACACCAATAAGCCATAAAAAACTTGGATATAGTTACCAAACTTTAAATGGAGTAAAAGGAGAAATAAAATGGAAAAAGATAACAAACTGAAGTTAGATTTACAAATGTTTGCTGAACCAGATGCAGACCCAAAACCAAACCCAGATGCAGATCCAAAGAGTGGGGACACTGATCCCAAACCTAATGCAGATCCAAATGGGGATGATGATAAGGACGGCAAAAAGTTTACACAAGCCGAATTAAATGCTCATCTAGCTAAAGAAAAGAAACAAGGCAAAAAGTCTGCTCTTGCAAGTTTAGGTTTTAAAACTGAAGCCGAAGCTAAGGAAGAATTAGACAAGTACAATGCTTGGAAAACATCACAATTAACTGATGCTGAAAAAGCAACTGCAGCTACAAAAGCTACAAATGAAGCAGTTGATTCTGCTAATAAAAGAGCTGCTATAGCTGAGATGAAGTTATCTGCAATCAATATTGGGGTAAAAGCAGACAGCATTGATGATGCAATTGCTATTGCTAATTTAAAAATTACAGATGACAAAGATTTAGATACAATATTGGCAGAAATGGAAAAAGATGACAAGTACTCTAGTTTTTTTACAGATTCTAAAAGCTCTACAGGAGGCTCAAATTCTCATGGAACTAAAGCTGATGTAAAAGCTGTTAATTTTGGTAAAAGATTAGCAGAGTCTGCACCGCAGACTAAGACAGCAAAATCATCATTTTTCAAGTAAACAGAAGGAGGAATAAAGAATGTTAAATCAAACAGTAGTAACTACAACAGTAGGAGCAACTCGTAAAACTATATTAGCTGAAACTAATTTAGCTTATTCAATGGGTTGTAAATTAAATGCAACAAGTTTTGGAGCTGATGCAGTTGTATTAGCGGGAACTCCAGTAGCCGGAAATTTAGGGGCTAGAGAAACAGAGTTCACAAAAGCAAATGTAACAGGAGCAGATGTAGTTGGAATATTATTACATGATGTAGACATGAGTAAAGGAAACAACGCAGCAGTCTTAGTATTTGGTTTTATAGATGAAACAAAATTAGACGCAACTGTTGTGACTTTATTAGTTGCAGCAATTAGAACAGCATTAACAAAGATTACGTTTGTAAAGTAATAGAGGAGGATAAATAATGAATATATTTGAATTAGTAACTGCAGATTCGATTTCTGCATATTGGACTACACTATCGCAAAATTTAGCCCCATTCTTAGGAGCTGAATTATTTCCATCACAACAAAAATTAGGATTAGACATCAAATGGATTAAAGGAGCTTCTGGATTACCAGTAGTCTTAAAACCATCTGCTTATGATGTTGCATCTCAAAAAAGAGATCGTATTGGTTTTGAAAAATTATCAATGGAAATGCCTTTCTTCAAAGAAGCAACTTATATTGATGAAGAATTAAGACAACAATTGAATATGGTAATTGAGACTGGTAACCAATCTTATATCGATTCAATCATGAATAGAGTTTTCAATGATGAAACTCAATTATTAGAAGGTGCATCTGCACAACGCGAAAGAATCAGAATGTCAGTGTTAACAACTGGAGCTGTTTCGATCTCAGCAAATGGACAAGATTATGATTATGATTATGGGTTAAAAACCGATCAAAAATCTACAGTTACTGTTTCATGGTCTACAGTAACAGCCGATATTATAGGTGATATCCAAGCACAGCAAGATTTATTAGAAGATCAGACTGGTGTTAGACCAACACGTTCAATCTGCTCTCGTAAAACATTTGGTTATTTAAGAGCTAATACAGCTATTAGAAACTCTATCTTAGGAAATGATACTTCAGCTCCAGTTAGTGATTTAAAAATTCACCAATTTATACTTGATACTTTAGATTTAGATGTAGTAATCTATGCTAAAAAATTCAAGAATGAATTGAACCAAACTAAAGCTTATGTTGCCGATGATATATTTGTAATATTCCCAACTGGAATATTAGGAACTGGATGGTTTGGTACTACTCCAGAGCAATCAGATTTAATGGCTGGAACTACAGCTAATGTCTCAATTACAGATGTTGGTGTTGCAGTTACAACTACTAAAAAAGTTGACCCAGTTAATGTTGAAACTAAGGTTTCAATGATTTACTTGCCTTCATTCGAAGCTGCTTCTAAAATTCATATCTTCGATATAATCGCATAATTAAATGTTAACTAAAATAACAAAGAATAAACAAGTCCTAATAATTCCGTTCAGCACTTATAAGAATTTTTATAAGGCTGCGGGATGGGCTTTAGTTGAGGAACCAAAACCGGTCGAACCTGAAACTGAAATATTAGAAGATGAAGACGAATGGGACGAGGAAGAAACTGAGTTTGAAAAACCAGAGGAAGAAGACTTAGCAAACATGAAACTTGAAGACTTAAAACTTTTGGCGGTAAAATTAGAAATTGACGTTGAAAAATTTAAGACAGTTGCAAAGTTGAGAGCAGAGATTAAAAAAGTTAGAGGTGAATAATTATGGATTATTTGCAAGAGATAAAAATGATACTGAGAGAAAAAGATTGTCCGTTCTTTGATGATGATGAGATTGATTATTATTATGAGAAAAATAATTATGAAATTAATGCAACCGTATTCCAATGTTTTATTATTAAAGCTGAAGATACAACAGTTGCATTAAGCGGATTAAATTTACAAGATACTAGCAAATATTTTAGGAGATTAGCTCAAAACTATCGACCAAATAATTCTGGAACATTGTCATAATGGCATCAGCAGAATTCTTAAAAGCTAGGATCAGTAAACAAATCAAATCTCGAGGTTCAAAATTTACATTTTATATAGTTGAATATGATATATATCACAAAGTAATTACTCCCGCAACGGAGGTTATCCTAAGTGGTATTTACCATGAGACAAGTTCATATGTTACTGAATCAGTTTCAGATGCAACGAAGTCTTATAGCAAAAAGATACCTATGATTTTGTGTTTAACAGAGGACGTAGGGGTCATATCAAATGATGACTATATAAGCATTAATGAAATTCGTTATCGTGTCACAGGAGTCACAGATATTAACAATCTTAAGGCAATTACAGACATCTCGTTAGAGGTGGTTCAAAATGTCTAAATCATTTGAAGTAGATACAGTAATTTTGTCTTCCGCAATTCTAAAGCTTGATTTATTAAAAGATGCAGAATTGTCAATGTATTTGAAAACATGCGCAGCTAAGCTTGAATCAGATGCAAAGGAGAATAGAAAGTGGGTTGATCGTACATCTGCAGCAAGAAACAGGATGACCGCAAAAAGTGAGAAAAAAGCTTTTGGTTATCGGTTAACTTTAGCACATGGGGTTGATTATGGCTTATGGCTAGAATTAGCAAATGAAGGAAATTATGCAATATTAGATGAAACAATTAAGAAAAATACGAACGATATCATCAATGGAATAAAGATACTAAGTGGAGGGTAAAATATGTTTAAAAAGATATTTGATTTTTTAATAGGAAAAGCAGTGAATGTGTTTATTCCTGGAACTCATGAAGGTGATTGCACTCAAAAATATTGTGTGCTAAAGACCGGAACGACTGTCCAGCTACAAAACTTCAGTTCACAGCGAAAATTCTACCTTATTTATGTCTATGTTCCAGCTGGTGAATATATCGATTTAGAGGATTATGTAAATGAAATTAAGACTTACTTGGATGAATTATATCCAATGTTAATGTTTACCGGAAATGAGACGTCACCATTCTTGGAAACAGGAATAAAAGCATATATGATAAGCTTAGAGTATCGGGTAAATATACGTAGAGAAAGACTATAATAAAGGAGGAATAAAACATGGAGAAAGCTACTGAAAGAGCAACAATTGATGTAGTTGCAGTTACAATTACAACTAAAATTGATGATGTTGTCGATCAAGAGATATACATTGATACTGCAAACAAAATTGGAGTTGAAGTTGCATCAGAAACTACAGATGCAGTTAAGCTAATTATTAAAGGAGTTTTAAAAGCTCAAAAGAAAGCTCTTGTTACAGTTACTGGGCATACAATCACGTTAACTGATAATGTTATGAATTTTAAATTAGCTAAGATTTTACAAGGTGGAACTATTACTTATGATACATTAGAGCCAACATTAGAAATAGGGTATACACCACCAATCGTTGGAAGTGTAGTTGCTAGTACAGAATTTGAATTAGCTGCTTATTCTGCAGTTTATGATACAGGTGGAGATATTATTGAATATGAAAAAATTGTATATCCAAACTGTACAGGTAATCCATTCTCAATGTCATCAGAAGATGGAGCATTTAGAGCACAAGAATTAGTAATTAATTCGGCTCCGAATACTGGAGAAGCACCATATACAATTTCAATTGTAGCAGTATTGCCAGCATTAATTTAATTGAGGTAAAATAAAATAAAGGAGAAAACTAAAATGAAAGAAAAAGATTTGAAGGTAACGAGTATTGAGAGCTTAATAAGTTTCTCAGAAGGAACAATAATTGAATTACCAGATTTTGCAGACGGACAAAAGTTTGTAGCTAAGTTAAAAAGACCTAGTTTACTAATGCTAATTAAGCAAGGAAAAATTCCAAATGCTTTATTAAATACTGCAAATGATTTGTTTACTGACGGAGTACAAGCAGCAGCTAAGTCGAAAGACACTGGATCAGAAAAACAGCTAGCAGATTTATTTGATTTGTTTGATGTTTTATGTGAAGCTACATTTGTAAGTCCAACATATAAAGAGATTAAAGATGCTGGAATTGATTTAACCGATGAGCAGTTATTATTTATTTTTAGCTACACTCAACAGGGGATTAAAGCGATAGAAAACTTTCGTTAGTTCTGGGGAGATATTAAATACAATCAGTATTGCTCAACTATACAAAAAATTACCGAGTGAAATTCTATTTATCAATGACGAATATACTGCTTATTGTTTAAATGAATGTTGCTCGGTTATTACTTATAGACTTCAAAATGGTGAAAAACCGATTCTGAAACGTAAAGAAAAAGGAGTCCATAAACCTTCTGATCTTTATAAAAAGTATGGCAGTTAGGAGGTACTAAAGCAATGAATAATGTTGGTTCAGCAATGGCCCATCTTGACCTGGATACGACGAGATTTACCGCCGGCCTAGGGAAAGCAGCGGCCGCATTAAAAGTATTTAAAAATAGTTCTGAAACGTCTATGAGCAAAATGGCAGCAGCTTCTGCACTAGCAAAATCTACTGGGACAGCTTTAACTCTTGGTGTTACTGTTCCTTTATTGGGAATGGCAGCAGCAGCTGTAGCAACTGCAACTTCATTTGAAACTTCATTAGCTAAAGTTAGTACTATAGCTGATACAACAGTTATGTCAATGGATGATATATCACAAGGAATTTTAGATATGTCAGCAGATGTTCACGCATCTGGAAATGATTTAAATGAAGGATTATACCAAGTAATTTCAGCGACTGGAGATACAGCTAATGCTCTTGGATATTTAAAGATCTCTGCTAAATTAGCTAAAGGTGGTTTTACAGATGTAACTTCTGCAGTAGACGGAGCAACATCAGTAATGAATGCCTATGGTTTTGAAGGAGAAGATGCTTTCCAAAAAGTAGCTGATATGATGATAATGACTCAGAATTTGGGTAAAACAACAGTTGATGAATTAGCTAGTAGCTTATCAAATGTAATTCCTACAGCTTCGGCTATGGGAGTTGGTTTCGATCAAGTTTCAGCAGCAATGGCAACTATGACAGCACAAGGTACTCCAACTTCAAAAGCAACAACTGGTTTAAATCAGTTATTAGCTGAACTTGGAAAACAAGGAACTCAAGCTGCAGTTTCATTAGAAGCAGCACTTAAGAACACTGAATATGAGGGTAAAGGTTTTCAACAATTAATTGCTGAAGGCATGAACTTAAATGAAGTCTTAATGTTAATGGATGCAAGTACTGAAGGAACAGATAAAACATTATTAGATTTATTTAGTAGTATTGATTCTGGTAAAGCAGCACTGCAATTAACTGGAAATGGAACTGAAAAATTTATTTCAGCTTTAGATGGAATGCAAACAGCATCTGGAGCAACTGAAGAAGCATTCGAAAAAATGTCTGCAACCTCAGGAACTTCATTCACAGATCTTAAAATTTCATTAACAAATTTAGCGATAACATTTGGAGAATTAATTCTTCCATATGTGAAACAGTTTGTAGAGTGGTTAACAGAATTAGCCACCAAAGTTAAAGGAATGGATGAAAAAACTAAGAAAATGATAATTACGATTGGAGCGGTGTTAGCTGTTCTTGGTCCAGTATTATTAATTACTAGTAAGCTCATTTCTGCATTTATGAATGTTAGAAAAGCTATAGCAATCTTTACAAAATTTGGAGGGGTATTAAAAGTTCTTAAGATAGCATTTGCTGCCTTAACTTCTGTTCCCGGGCTTATAATTATTGGGATTATTGCTTTAGTCTTAGCATTCAAATATTTATGGGATAATTGTGAGGCATTTAGAAACTTTTGGATAAATTTAATTGATTCTTTAGTCACAACATTTAGTGCTTTACCTGGACAAATATTAGGAGCTGTTGAAGCTATTAAAAATTTCTTTATGGTTAGCATCCCTGAAGCACTTGACAGTTTTAAAGAAAAATTCTTTGAATTAGTTGCATCAGTAAAAAATAAGTTTATAGAGTTTAAAACTAACTTTATAGATTTAATCGTCTCGTTAATTGATGGAATTAAAAACATAGTTAATAATTTCCCATATTATGTTGGGTTTATTCTTGGCTATATTCTTGAATTAATTTTAGAACTTCCAGGAAAGATATGGACAATTTTGTGTGATGTCTTTAGTAGAATATACGAATTTGGGGTAAGTGCAAAAGATGCAGCAATAGATATTGGAACTTCATTTGTTGATAATATAGTAACCTTTTTTACTGAATTACCAGGTAAAGTCTGGAATTTGCTTTGTAAAGTTGTTTCAGCAGTCTTCGATTTTGGAGCTGATTTAAAAGTTGCAGCAACAAATACAATAACAGCATTTATTGATGAAGTTGTAAGAATTGCCACAGAATTACCTGGCAAATTTGCAAAATTTCTTGATGAGCTACCTAAAAAAGTTGATGACATAAAAAGTGATTTATATGATGCTGGTAAAAATATTATTAATGGATTATGGGATGGATTAAAATCAGCATGGGAAGATGTATCGAATTGGTTTGGAGGAGTCATGTCTTCAGTTGGAGATTTCGTCAGTGGAATAAAAGATGGAATGGACTCAGCTAAGGACAAAACTTCAGGTTTCTCAGACGGATCGCATGCAGATGGACTAAACTATGTTCCATATGATGGATATAGAGCAACATTGCACAAAGGTGAAGCAGTTATAACAGCTAAAGAAAATGAAAGAGGATATTCCTCAAATAGTGGACTAAATGTTACAATTAACTCGCCAAAAGCTCTTGATGAGAGAGTAGCAAACAAAATATTTAAGAAGACATTAATTCAAATTGATAAAGGTCTTCTAGGAGGTTAAAAAATGATCGAAAGTTTAGAGCTAAAAAACTTAACGACAAACGTTTCGTTATTATTTGATCGGGTTGGACGTACAAATTATGTGATTGATGATGATGGCTTATTTATTGAACCAGTATCAGCTTCACATAGTTTGTCTTCTAACATAAATCAAGTTGGTTCTGATATTGTGGTAACAAGACTTGAAGAGAGATCAGTGATTATTACTGGTTATGTATGGGACTATGATTTGAATGGAATTGAAGCAGCAAAGAAAACGTTAAGTAAATTGGTTAATCCAATGAATTATATTGAAGTTATACTCGGTGATTATTATTTGAAGGGTAAACCTGAAGAGAGTGTAAACTTCAGCACAAATTGGAGAGAAAATAATGAAATACTTTGCAAGTTTATGATTAGTTTAAACTGCAATTATCCGATGTTTAAAGCATATAGTCAGCAACAAAAGTTGCTAGCTGAAACTGCACCAAAGTTTAGATTTCCACTTGTTTTTCTACCAACTGTAGGAATAATAATGGGAGTAAATGTTTTTCTTAGATTGTTATTAATTGACAACCCAGGTGATATTGAAACTGGATTGGTTATAACTATTAAGGCAATTGGAGAAGTTATAAACCCAGTAATTTCGAACATAAACGAAAATGAGTCATTGACTATATTAAAAACAATGACTACGGGTGAAACAATTGTAATAAATACTAAAGCTCTTGAAAGAAATGTTGAAGGCGGATTCGGTGATGATTTAGTCAAATATTTTGAATATTGGGACTATAACAATGTATGGCTACAAATGCCTGTTGGACCATCATTAATTGGGTTTAGTGCTGAAGGTGAAAGCTATAAATACCTAAAAGTTACAATCGAATTTGGAGAAGAATTATTCTCTCTAGGAGCGATGTAAAATGGGTAAAATAATTTTAGATGTTTTTGATTCAGACTTCAAAAGAGTTGGTGCAATCAATAAGTACTCATCCCTAATTTATACTGAAAAGTTTAATGGGGTTGGGACTTTCCAACTTCAAGCTTCAAAAGAGAATATGGATGTTATTGAAAATGGAAGATACATTCTTATTGAACAAGAAATATTAGCGGAAATTCTTACTCTAGAAACTGATTCTAGTGTTGGAATTGTTTCATTATCAGGAAAATTTATTGAGCATATTCTTGACTCGAGAGTTATCCTTGAAATGGAATCATTCTCAGATACAAGCACAAATATTTGCAGAAGTCTTGTCAATTCGAATTTTATTAATCCGACGAGTTTAGATCGAACGATTGACAAGATAAAATTAAGTACAAACACTGATTATATTCCAGTGAATAGTGTTATAAGTAAACAAATATCTCAAGGATCTGTTGAAGGTAAAATTCAATCAATTTTAAGTCCAATAAATTGTGGCTATTCTTTAGTTCCAACAATTACTGCTTATGTTGATGGTTCAAACATTAGTGATTTGAATTTTAGGATATTAGAAGGGCTTGACAGAACAATTAACAATATAAGTGGTAATAATCATGTTGAGTTTAGTTTTGAACTCCTGAACATCCTAGAATCACAATACACATTTGATAAAACTGTTTATAAAACAGACTTCATAGTTCTTGGTGAAGGTGAAGGAACAGCAAAAAAGAGATACATTTCAGAATCAGGAGTTTCTGGGTTTGATCGAAAAGAATTATCAGTTGAAGATTCTGGGATTGTTGCAACAGATGCCAATGGAAACCCTATCTCTGATGCAGCATATTTGCAGCTATTAAAAACAGCTGGAGAAGAAAGAATGGAAGACTATAAAATCTTTGAATCATTTGAGGTTACAATTAACCCAGATAGTTCATTATTTACTTATGAAGAAGATTATTCTTTAGGAGATATAGTAACAATTGAAGATATAATAACAGGATTAAAGTATGATGTAGTTGTAAATGAAGTCCAAAAATCTAATGGTAAAAATGGTTTTTACATTGATATTGTATTAGGTTATGAGAGACCATTAACAATTCAAGTACTAAAAAAGGAAGGTGATTTATAATGACAATTAAAAGCGGATTTTTTAACTCAGAAGAAATTGACGATGGCTTAGGAAATATAACATATTCGAAAGAATATTTTGCTGCTGATTATGCAAATTATTTTGGGTTATTTGTTACTGATGGAATATTTATTAATCCGGCTGATCAGTTACGAATTTCAGTTTATTCTGGGCTAACAATTAAAGTTTCAAAAGGATGGGCTTTTATCAAAGGATATTGGTTTCACAATGATAGTGATTATTATTTAACAATAAGTGCAAATATGGGTTCTGTAGTACGAAAAGATTCAATTGTAATTAAATTGGATACTGGTACTGAGGAATTCACTCTTGAAGTTAAAGAAGATAATATATCTTATGACCGAGTTTCTCCAATATATGAGCTACAATTAGGCATAATAAATGTTGGGGTAGCAGCACCAGAAATATTAGGCTCAATGATTATTGATAATCGTGGATTAGCTGCAGAATGTCCATTTATTACGGGACTTATGGAAGTGGCAGATATCGACAATATTTGGACTCAATATCAAGCAAGCTTAGATGAATTTTTAGCTCTTGTAGCAACAGCTGTTGATGAGACTTTAGCTGGTAACTTGCAAACACAAATTGATAATTTATTAAATGGAACAGTATTAGCTGGAGATAGTTCAAGGCTTGGTGGAGTATTACCAAGTGGATATGCAACTGCAGCTCAAGGAACAAAAGCAGATGCAGCTCTTCCAAGTGGTTCAAATGCAGTTTCTGCTACCAAACTAGCAACTGCTAGAACAATTAGTTTAAGTGGAGATGCTGATGGATCTGTTAGTTTTGATGGAACTGCAGATGCAGCTATAAATATAACTGTAGCTAATGATTCTCATACCCATGACACACGATATTATACAGAAACTGAATCAAATGCAAAATATGCTACAGCAGCTCAAGGAACAAAAGCAGATGGAGCTCTTCCAAGTGGTTCAAATGCAGTTTCTGCTACAAAATTAGCAACTGCTCGAACTATAGATATTACAGGAGATATTACAGCAGCTGCAGTTAGTTTTAATGGTACTGCAAATGTATCAATTTCAGCTACAGTAAACAATGATTCTCATACTCATGATACACAATATTCAAAACTATCACATTCTTATAACCTAACATTATCATCAGGTAGTTGGAGCTCAGGAGTTTACTCGTTGGCAGTAACAGGAGTTACAACAACTTCAAATCAAGAGGTAATACTTAGAACGACAGTTACGGATGCAGAAAGGATTGCATTTAAAAACGCAGGGATTGTTGGAACAGGTCAATCTGCAGGGCATATAACTTTAAAAGCCTTCGAGGATGTGCCTACAATTTCGATACCAATCACAGTAATAGTAAGAGGTGATGCATAATGTCAACTGTAGTATTAGCAAGTACTGGTAAAGGCAGTGAAGGTATTACTGGAAAAATGGCAGTTTGTTCTTCCAGAATCTATCCTGCAAATATAAAAAAGGCTGACGGAAGTATTGTATATATGCATGCTGAAGTTATGGGTTATGGGTTAAATGCTGCTGGTATTTGTAGATTATATTTTTATTGTGATGGAGTCTTAAAGTCTGAACAAGAGGTACTTTTAAACTATAACAATGGTATTCAGAAGAAATCACGTTCTTATATGTTTACAAACAATAATTATAGTAGTTTTCAAATAACTGCTTCATTTGATAATGAACGTCCTGGATATTCGCATTTTGTACCATTCTTTGTTTATACGGAGGTGATAGGATAATGGCAACATTAATAAAAGCAAGTGACGGAAAAGGTGGAGAAGGAGTATCTGGAAAATATGCAATGTGCTCGTCTAGAGTTTATCCCGCAAACGTAAAAACAGGGCCAGGAGCCAATATATATATGTACTGTGGTTGGCAAGGATATGGGCTAAATATGGCAGGAACTGCTACAGTAAAATTCTATGGTGGTGGTGTTTTATTAAAAACAGAATCAATAGCTATGGGTTACGATTATGGGGTATTGCACAAATCTTTTTATCATACAATTACAGATAATCCATACACAGATTTTCAAATAGTTTGTGCATATAGTAGTTCAAGAGTCGAATATCAACATGATGTTTCGATGGTTGCTTACACAGAAGATGCTTAAAAAATAAAGGAGGATAAAATATGAGAAGAGGAGAAACTTCAACAGTTACAATTAACACTGGCTTAATTTTAGATGGAGCTGAGCTTATTGTTACAACATTTAAGCAAGGTGACACAATTATAAATTTTACTGGTGAACAATTAACTATTGATGGTAGTTATATCCAGCTTGATTTAGCTCAAGCTGACACACTTCAATTTGATAGTAAAAATACAGTTGAAGTTCAAGTTAAAATTAAAGCCTTTGGAAAAGTAACTTTAAGTAAAATAACAAGATTTAGGGTTGAAGAAGCTTTGAATGAGGAGGTGATTTAGGTGGCTGATGAAATTGATGTTGTATTTGGAACTTCTGCCTTTTCATTAGATACCACTTTTGAAAATACTGGACTTGATGTTGCAACTGAGATTAAGCCTTTAATTGTCACTCAAGATTATATGGCATTAACTAGCAAGCCTAAATTAAATGGGGTAGAATTAATTGGAAATTTAAGCAATGATGATATTGGAATTCTTCAATCAGATTTTGAAGAAATTGATAGTTCAAAAAGTAGTTTTATAAAAAATAAACTAGAGTCAATAACAAATATTGATATTCTAAGTTTATTTTAAGAGGAGGATAAAATATGGCAAAGTTTTTAGATTTAGATCAGCTAGCTTTATTTGCGGATAAAATTAAAGTTTTAATAGGAAATAAAGTTGATAAAGATGGAACTAAAGTTTTATCAGATAAGAATTTTAGTTTAGCTCAGGAAACAAAATTAACGAATATTGAAGCTGAAGCAAATAAGTTTGCTGAAGCTGTTGATGTAGTTCATGATATTAATTATGTTGCTACTCAAGAAAATTATACAACTGTTGAAAAAACTAAATTAGGTAATTTAGATAGTAGTTTGGTTGGAATTACTGCTGGTGATTTAGGACAAGTAATGGATGTTACTGTTGGTGGAATTTCAGTTATTAATGCAAGTAAAATTGCAGTAGTTCCTGCTATCCCAACTAAAACAAGTGATATCTCAAATGATTCAACTTTTCAAACAAAAGTATATATTGATGGTGCTGATGATATTATTGATGGTAAAATCACAGATTTAACAACACAGGTAAATAATACAAACTCTGAGAAGATTATGAATCTTGGAATTATTAACATATTATCTTCAACAGATATTCAAATAGCTTTAAATGATTATATGATGACAAATTATACTAGAGCACCATTGTCATATGAGGCGTTAATTGTTACAATTACAGACAATGCAAATGACAAGATAAAGTATCTATACAGTCCTAATTCTAGTACTTGGATAGATGTAGGTAAAGCTGCTGCAGAAATTGCAACTGCAACTTCAACTGTTAAAGGTATTGCCAAATTATATACAATCTCAGGAGCAAATACAGATGGAGCAATGAGTCAAGCAATAGTTACTTCGTTGTTAGGCGGAAAGCAGCCAACAATGGCAGCAATAACAAATGCAGAAATAGATGCATTATTTGTATAAGAATTAAGGAGGTAATACAATGGCATATTTAGATAGCACTGGATTGACAAGAATTTATGATAAAATGAAGACCTTGTTTGCGGCAACAGTTCATACTCACGTAATAGAAAACGTGACTGATTTAACAGATGTCTTAGCTAATCATTGGACTGCTATTAGTGGCAAAGCACCAACAGTTCATACTCACGACGATAGATATTATACAGAAACTGAAATAAATACATCATTATCTGGTAAATTAGGTTCGACCGCTACTGCTGCAGATAGTGATAAATTAGACGGAAAACATGCAAGTGAGTTTGCAACTTCTGCTCAAGGAACTCTAGCAACAAATGCTTTACCAAAAACTTCGAATGCAGTAAGTGCTACGAAATTAAATAGTATTCAAACTACTTTTAATGGAGTTTATCCAATGACTGTTAATGTTGGTGGTGTTATTTATAGTCATACAGGTATAAATTATACAGGTTCAACTAGTTCTTTAGTTGTAAATGGTAATGTTACTGCATATTCAGATATAAGGGTAAAAGAGAATTTAGAAATAATACCGAACGCATTAGATAAAGTGAAAGCTATTAATGGATATACGTTTGACAGAACGGATATGAAAGTACCAAGACAAACGGGAGTAATAGCACAAGAATTATTAGAAGTATTACCAGAAGCGGTTGTAACAGATGAAAAAGGTATGTATTCAGTTGCTTATGGTAATGTTGTGGGGCTATTAATCGAAGCAATAAAAGAGCAACAAATACAAATAGATAATCAACAGAAACAAATAGATTATATTCTTGCTCAATTAGGTAATAGATAATGGCTTTACAAGCAAGCGGAGCAATTAGCATGGCTAATATAAATACAGAATTAGATAAAACTCTTACAGGTACTATTAGCTTAAATGATGCAGATGCTAGAGGTTTAGCAGAAGTATTATCTGGGTCTATATCTCTTATTGATTTTTATGGAAAAGCTAAATGGGAAGCTATGGTCGCAACTGGTGGTGTAATTACTTATAGTGGTGATTATAAAATACATACATTTAACTCTTCGGGTTCATTTGCAATATCTTCTTTAGGTGTTGGAGCTGGTGCTAATTATATGGAATATCTGATTGTTGCTGGAGGCGGTGGCGGAGGTACTTCCAATACTGAAGGAAGAGCTGGCGGTGGTGGAGCAGGCGGATTAATACCTGGAACTAAACCTATCACTGCAACAGGGAGTAATCTTGTTATCGTTGGACGCGGAGGTGCAGGCGGTTCTACAGGAGGAACTAGGAGAGGCTCTAATGGAACTTCTTCTAGTGTATTTGGTGTTTCTACAGTTGGTGGAGGTGGTGGAGGTGCAGCTGGTTCTCTAAACGGTGCTTCAGGTGGTTCTGGAGGTGGTGGTGGAGAGTACTATGGTGTTGGTTCTGGTGGTGCCGGAACTCCAGGGCAAGGATATGCTGGAGGTGCAGGCAGCTCTTACGGAGGTGGCGGAGGTGGCCATAATGGTCCTGGGTCCAATCTTTATTGTGGCTCATATTATCCCTCATATATTACCGGAGCTGGTGTAGCTTATGCAAGAGGAGGTTATGGCTCTCTTGTGGATGTTAATCAAAGCAATGCTTACTATTCAGCTAATTGTGGCTACGGCGGTAGTGCACAAGACTCAGTAAATGGAGGTGCAGGTAGCCCCGGAGTTGTAATAATTAGATATAAAGTAGTTCAATAAAAGGAGGTAAAGAAATATGATTAAAATAGCAATCTCTGCAGGACATGGATTAACTACTGCAGGCAAAAGAACAATTCAAACTCCAACTACTCATGAGTGGGAAATGAATAGCAAAATAGCTACAAATTTAGAGAATTTATTAGCCCAATTTAGTGAGGTAAAAGCACTAAGATTTGATGACCCAACTGGAGCAATTGATATCCCATATCAAGATAGAATTGAAGCTGCAGTAATTTGGGAAGCTGACTTATTCATTGATATTCATAATAATGCTGGAGGTGGTTCAGGATCAGAAGTTTATACACCAGTAAATGGGACAATGGACACATGGGGAACTGAACTAGTTCGGAAGATGTCAGAATATAGTGGACTACCAAATAGAGGGTTAAAGCATAAAACTTTAGATAGTGGAAAAGACCATTATTATACAATCAGATTTGCTGTAGCTCATAATATAGAATCAGTATTATGTGAATGTGGTTTTATGGACACATGGTCAGATTTAGAGGTTATTACAACTCCAAAAGGCCAAGCTGCATTTGCATTAGCTATCTTTGATTCTTTGGTAGAAAAATTTAATTTAAAAGGTGGAGTTGAACAAAACTTAAAAGAAGGATTAAATACTATTAAAGCAAGTGGAACTGATTTAAAACTTGTCATTAATAAAGAAGATGAAGTTATTGATACAATGCCATTAAGTTGGAAAGAAGTTGCAACAATTGACACTTTCTTAGGAGATGGAGTTGTAGCTGCAATTAATGCAAATAATTTTGTTAACAAACCACTTCTTAATGCATATGGCCAAATACTTGGAAGATATCAATCGCAAATAAAACAAGTCGATCAGAAAAATGATGCAGATGGATTAATTGATGTTGTAGTTGATAAAACAGATCAAGTTTTAACAAAAGATTATATGTCATGGGACTTATATTTAGCTAACATTAAATGCGGAATGAGTTGTACTTATTGTATTGTTGATAAAGGTGAAAATGTTCACTATGAGTCAACTAGCAATCCTAATGGAATTGATGTAAAGAACAACCAAACGTTTATGGTAAAATTTAAAGATGGAAAATTTGGAATAGGAGTCTCAACTGGAGATCTTTACTCTATTGAAGTCAAAAATGCTTTAAATATCTATAACGGAGGAATTGAACATTTATCATTCTACGATCGTGGAGATTCGACTCAGTTAGTTATGCTAGATAATGATGGAAATATCATTAAAGTTGTGTACACTGGCCGAAAACTTCCAATGACTATAATTTTAAGAAAAATGACTGAACTTGAATTAGCCGCTAAAACGGACAAAGAGCCAGAATCTCCTATAGTGGGCAATGGCGAAAGTAATGACCAGGACTGCACTTCATCCGCCTCACAAGATGAAGAAAATGAAGGTGAGCTGCAGGCGGATGAATATCCATATAAAGTTAAATTTAAAGTGAATTTAGGTTCATTTAGATTTGAGAAAAATGCTATAGATTATGCAGATTTAATGAAGAGAAAAGGAATTGCTGCATATGTACATTTTGAAGGCAAGAAACTGTAGTAAAAGGTCCAGCCATCACTGGGAGCTGGTCCATTAAAAAGGTCCAGCCATCGCTGGGAGCTGGTCCATTAAAAAGGTCCAGCCATCACTGGGAGCTGGTCCATTAAAAAGGTCCAGCCAAAGCTGGGAGCTGGTCCATTAAAAAGGTCCAGCCATCACTGGGAGCTGGTCCATTAAAAAGGTCCAGCCATCGTTGGGAGCTGGTCCATTAAAAAGGTCCAGCCAAAGCTGGGAGCTGGTCCATTAAAAAGGTCCAGCCATCACTGGGAGCTGGTCCATTAAAAAGGTCCAGCCATCACTGGGAGCTGGTCAAATAAAAAAAAGGAGGAACAAAGTTATGAATGAGATCCTACAACAAGTTTTACCGGTAATATTTTTTGCAATCATTGTCTACATGCTAATGCCATTAATCAAATTAGCATTTAAAAAAATTGATGATTTCCAAGAACAAAAAGTAAAAAATAGGTTAGTAAATAAAGCAATTGATACAATACAAGATGTTGTGCTAACTGTTACACAAACCTATGTAGATGCAGTTAAAAAAAATGAAAACTGGAATGACGAAACTCAAAAAGAAGCTTTTGAGCTAGCTAAAGGAACTGCAAATAGAGTAATTCCTGAGAAAACTAAATTAATTATCACAGAAGAATATAATAATTTAGATGCATGGCTAGCTATCCAAATACAATTAGCTGTAAAAGAAAGCAAAAAAGAGGTTAGTTAAAAATGCTATATAGTTATATACAACCTATTCTTTTATTTCTAATTACTACACTTTTAGCTCTAGCAATTAATGGAATCTTAGGGTTTAGAAAAGAGCAAGAGAAAGTTGTAGAAGATAGAATTCAAAAAGAAGTAGAAAAAGATAAAAAAGTAGCCAAAACAAATGATTTGATTATAGAAGGTTTAAAAGCTTTGCTTCATGCTCAAATTATTAAAGATGGTGAACAAATATTAGCGAAGGATATAATCACAGAAAATGATATACATGAATTAAAATTATTATTTAAACCGTACAGTTCTTTTAATGGAAATGGGACTGCTAAAGCAATTGTAGCTCGAGCAGAACAAAGATATATTGAACGTTGTGCTGCTAACTAAATGAATATTTTAAGAAGATAGTCTAATCACTATCTTTTTATTATGTTAATTCTTGGACAGCTCTAAGAACTTTTATATATACTGCTAATAAAATATACATAGTATTTGCTAATGTTTCCTAGAGTGACTTATTTTAAACAATAAACTTTTAAAAACAACTGTTTACAATTTAACCTCTTTATGATATTATAATCTTATAAAATTAATATATTGGTAAAAAAAAAAGAATTAAAAAGAATTTACATTTACTGTTTACATCTACTAAATACTAGTATATAATATAATTATACTTAAACAAGAAACAAAACAAACGTCTAGGAGGACAAACATATGAAAACAAAATTCTATTTAAACTACAACAAAACAACTAAAGCAAATGTAATCGAAATCGTTGGAACTAAAAGATTTAACCAAATGATTAAAGAAGCCAAAGAAGATTATTCAAATGATTCTAATATTCAAATAGAATATTCAACTTCAAAAGGACAATTAGTTATAGAATTTAATTAAGATTTTAAAAACAGAGGGAATGAAAGTTCCCTTTCTATATATACTTAAATAATCTAGGAGGATTAAAAAAAATGATATTTATAAGATAAGCATCAAGCCAGATAAAAATGATGTTTTCTTATTGATATAAATGTACAGGAGGAATAAAAATGGACAAAGTAAAAGAAAAGTACATTGAGAATATGACAGCTGGAATGCTGGTCTGTTTTCGAGAAGACTCAGGAAAAATGCAAACAGCAGCATTCTCATCAAGAAATTTGATCGATCGGATGCTAACAGTCGAAACACAATATGGAAGAGTTTATATTGTAAGTTATGACAAAGTTATTTGGGTAAAAGCTCCAAATAAGCAATGGCCATCATTTGTTTACAAAGAATTAAAAGGTGAAAAGGTGGATGATGAAAATGTTGGATAAAGATACAATGGTCAAACAATTAAATCGAAATTCATTTAAACTTTATGAATTAAATTTAGCTCATAAAATGTATGAAGACAATTACAAAGCTGAAAAAGATGATTTGACCAAAAAGATTTTAAAAAGTTTAGGAAAAAAGACAGAAGTCAAGTGCTTAGATGTAGCAGAAGATGGGGAAGAAACGAGGCTAAAAGTTTTAAGAATTGAGCCAGAAAGAATTACATTTAATGCTAAGGAATTTGCAAAGTATTTTGAGAAAGAATTATGTAACGAGATTATAGAAAAAGAATATGAAATAGGGGATATGAAAGATTTAGTGAAATATTTAAAATCATGTCATGTCAATCCTAAAAAGTTCAAAAAGTATTTAAATGTCAAAGAAAGTGTCAATGTTAAAAAAATAGACCAGATGATCGAATTAGGAGATTTAGATGAAGCACAGATCAACAATTTAAAATATTGTTATACGTCAGTAAAATCTAAGCCTTATCTAAAACTAAGTTTAACTGAAGATGACGAATAGTGGCAGTGTATTATTAAAAGTATTATGGTATTATAATTTAATTCCAAACAATAATCAAGCTGAATATAAAATTGTTTGCCCATTCCATGATGATGTTAATCCGTCAATGGCGTGTGACATTTTAAATAATTTTTATTTATGCTTTGGGTGTAATGCATCTGGAAATGCACAAAAGTTTGTGATTGATTTTGAGAAAAAATATAATGGCTTAAGTGATTTAAAAGCTCTGGTAAAATATCATGAGATCCTAAAATCAGATAAGTGCTCGGATATAAAATTATCAAAGAATTATAAAACCAAAGTTAAAGACACACAATTGTATGCAGAGGCATATGATTATTACCACGGGTTAAAGAATATTGATTGGATGATAGATTATACATTCGATGAAGTTCAACACTCTCGTGGGTATATGGAAGCACGAGGCTTTAGCAAAAAGACATTGAACAGATGTAAAGCTAAGGTAACATTTAACAAAAAATATCCAATAATATTTCCAATGATGGATAACGGTAAATTTAAAGGATGGGTTTGCAGAACTGATAGCCCTACAATTGAAAAGAAACGAAAATATTTATATAATACGGGTTTCTCAAGAGCCACAACTTTAGTTGGCAATTATAAAAATGCTAAGATTCTTTATATAGTTGAAGGTTATATGGACAGATTAAAGTTAAAACAGTTTGGATGTAAAAATGTCGTAGCAATTCTTGGTTGGAAAGTTTCACAACAGCAAATTAACAAGATTAATGAGGCAAATGTTGAGATTATTATTTCAGCTTTAGACAACGATATTTCTGGTAAAAAAGGTAATAAATATTTAAAAGAAATGTTCGGAGATAAAGTGATCAGATTTAGTTTTTTATCGGGAATAAAAGACCCAGGAGATATGACTAAAATTAACTTTAAAAAGATGAACGAAAAGACACTAAAAAAAATAGAGGAGAAAAAATAAAATGAGCTTATTAGACCAAATTAAAAAGGAATCACAGAAATCTGGAGCAAGTAAAGGTAAATTTATTTATTTTAGAGCAGATGAGAAAAAAAGAGTAAGATTTTTGACAGATGTAGAAGATGGAATGGAAATAGTTTTTCATGATTCATTTGATAGAGGAATTAATGTTCCATGTCAGGAAATATTTGGAAAAAGCTGCCCACTTTGTGGAGATGATACACTAAGAACGAGATCCTTATATGCTTGGACTGTTTATGATTATGAAGCAAATGAAGTTAAAATTTTGATGCAAGCTGTTAACAATTGTACTGCAGTTCCTAACTTGATTGCAATGTATGACACATATGGTACATTAAAAGATCGTGATTATGTTATTCAAAAAACTGGAAAGCAACAAAGTACTAATTATACAGTTATTCCAATGGATAAAGAGAAATTTAGAAATTCGAAAGTAAAACCATTAAGCAGCAAATCAATTTTAAAATATTTAGAAAAAGCATGGCCAGCAGATGACACTGATGAAAATGATGAAGATGGTTTTGAAGCTGAAGAATCAAAATATGAAGAAATGTCAGCAAAAGAATTATATAAATTATGTAAAGAAAGAGAACTTGAAGCAGAACCTAGAAAAACAAAACCATTTTATATTGGAATTTTAGAAGAAGATGACAAAGCTCATGATGACTGGGATGAAGAAGATGATGCTCCAGCAGATGAAGAAGAAGATGATTGGGATGATGAGGAAGATGATGAATAATTTTAATAAACTTTATAAAACTCAAGTTGACTTCCAGCAGTTAATTGTATATAAAGGAAGTTATAAATTTGAGGTAGAAGCTATTTTGCCAGCAGATAATATTGATGGGTTTAGTTATCATATTCAGCAGCTTATTTCGGAGATTGGTGAGGTATTAAGTTCTGATAAAAGATGGAAAAGCCATAGAAATAAAAAGTTAGATGTTGAGAATAAAAAAGAAGAGATCGCAGATTGCTTTATTGTATTAATGAATGTAGCTATCTTCTCAGGTTTTGAAGCAGAAGAAATATATAATATGATTGAAACAAAGCAAAAAGAGAATGTTAATAGATTGAATAAGTAATGTCTTATTAACTTAATTGGATAGCTGAAAATGCTATCCTTTTCTTGCAATTAAAAAGGTCCAGCCCCAGGTGAGGCTGGTTCACAGCCAATCAATAAAAAGGTCCAGCTCCCAGAGTGAGCTGGCCCATTCTCAATCAATAAAAAGGTCCAGCCCCAGGTGAGGCTGGTTCACAGTTATTCAGCTTCTAACTGTCCAGCCCCAGCTGAAGCTGGTACATGGCTAATTAAAAAGAATTAACAATATTCACAGAAACTGTTTACATTTGCCAGAAAACAGTGTATTATATAAATGTAAAGAGAGACAAATGTCTAGGAGGACAATAACATGAATAAATTACAACAACAGTTTTTAGAAGATTATGGAAACAAAGCAGTTAAGAAAAATCAAGAATTATTCACAGTATTAGGAACTATTGAAAATGAATTTACAGTAACATTTAGAAATGGAACAAAACATGCATTCACAATTGATAATTCAATGGATATGGAAAAAGGATTAATTGATTATAAGCATTTAGTTCCAAATTTAAAGTTATGGTTATCAAGAGATTTAGAAATTGAGGTAAAATAATGAAAAACGAAGAAAAGACTTGTCCAATTTGTGGAAACAAATATTACGGATATCCAGCAATAAGCAGAATTGATAATGAAACTGAAATTTGCCCAAACTGTGGCACAAAGCAAGGAATTGAAGCAATGCAGAATTATTACAGCAAAAAACCAGAGAAAAAAGTAAAATGATAATAATAGTTGAAGGAATAGATCGGGTAGGTAAAACTACCCTTTGTAATAAATTGCAAAAAGAATTACAACTTCAAATCTTTAAGCATAAAAACAAAGATTTTGACTATAAGAAAATGGATAATGAAAATGAAACAGATAAAATGCTTCAGCTTCTACAGTTAAATTCTTATTGTAAAGAAACAGCTATAATTTTTGATAGGTTTTGTTGGAGTGATATTGTTTATGGGACTCTTGAAAGAAATTATGATATGGCTGAAGCAATGAGGAATCTTGATAAAATTGAAATTGAATTAGTGAAACAAAATGCACTAATAATTCTTATGGAATCAGAGGATCTCATAAGATCGTCTTTAGAGCATGGAGCTAATCTAAAACAATATGATATTTTATTTGAAAAAATATATAAAATTAGTAGGGTAAAAAGAGTTAAATGCTCATATACTAAAATAAATGAAATAGCAAATGCTATTGCTAGAGGAGAACTATAAAATGAAAATTGAAACTAAAAAATTAGGAATTAACTACTATATTCATGATGGAAAAGCTGTTGATAAAAATGGTGGTTTATATGAATATGGCTTGATTAAAAATGCTTTAATAGATTTAGAACCAAGATTGTCTAACAATGTGTATATTTTAGTTAATGGATTAGTTGAAAGTCAAGAAGATGAAATTGAAATAATCAATCAGAAAAAAGCTGAAGGAGCAAAGGTCTTTTTTATCATGACAGATACAATGGCTTTAGAAACATCAGCAGATATTATAAACAATTGTGATATATTATTACACCAGATGCCAATGAATTCATTTAAGCAATTTATACACATTCCACAATTTTATAGCTATGTTCCAGAATTATTTTATAAGAGAAAGTTAGAATTTTGTGAGAAAGAAAAGAAATTGATTTTTGGAGGTAATAACAATGGTAGAGATGGAAAACTTAAAAAAGTTCTAGTTGGAGATGGTTCAGAAAAATTAATTGATTTGTTTGTTAAATCTTATGATGTTGATGGACAAGTCATTAGTGATAATAGGTTACCCTATGATGAGTACATGCATCAATTGGAAACACATGAATATACATATGTTGTTGCTAGGGAATTGTATAATAAGATTGGCTGGGTAACTCCTCGATTCATTGAAGCAATAATGAATGGTGTTTATCCATTAGTTGACTCAGAATATGATAAAACTAATCATTTTGCTTATGGTTTTGAAAGGGTAGAAGATTATCAAGACATTCAATATTTTATTGAAAATGATTTAGCCAATGCTAAAGCAAGTATAAAATTAATGGCTGAAACATGCAAAGATATTGAGAGAAGAAAAGATTATTTTAGAGAATTAATTGCAGTATTAAATATCAAGTAAAAGGTCCAGCCAAAACTGAGAGCTGGTCCATTGAAAAGGTCCAGCCAAAACTGAGAGCTGGTCCATTGAAAAGGTCCAGCCAAAACTGAGAGCTGGTCCATTGAAAAGGTCCAGCCAAAACTGAGAGCTGGTCCATTAAAAAGAAAAGGAGCAATTTAAAATGGCTATAAAATTTAATGAATTTATTAAGGTAAAAAATATTGACAATGCTTGGAGATATTGGTATAAAATGCTAACTGAAAATTGTGTAGCAGAAACAAGCAGAGATGGCGAAATAATTGGAGAAGTTATAAATGCAATAACAGTTATTGAAGATCCCACTAGATGTATTTTAAAAGAACCAATTAGAAATTTGCCAATGCGATATTTAATTGGCGAATTATTATGGTATGAAGCAGGATCTCCAACATTAAAATCAATGCAAATGATAACTCATAATTGGGATAGAATGTCTGATGATGGAGTCACATTAAATAGTAATTATGGTTATTGCATAAAATATAAATATGGGTTTGACCAATGGGAACAAATTAAAACAATTTTAAGAGATAATCCAAATAGTAGGCAAGCTGTTATCCATATAAAAGAAGCACGAAATTTAATTGAAAAACCAACAAAAGATTTGAATTGCACAGTAAGTTTACAATTTTTTATTCGTGATGAAAAGTTATATATGACAACTTACATGAGATCGAATGATTTATGGATGGGTTTTCCAAATGATGTGTTTCAATTTACTGCTATGCAAATTAAATTAGCAATGGAATTAAATGTTGAAATTGGGACTTACACACATATTGCTGGATCGTTACATTTATATACACGTGATTATGAAAAAGCTCAAAGAAATGATGCAGGTAATCACTAATGATAGACTTACACAGGCATGATGAGTTCAGTACATTTGATGGCTTTGGTAAAGCAAAAGAGCTAGCAGAATTAGCCAAAGAATTAGGGCATACAAGTTTAGGAACTTCAAATCATGGAAACTCAAATGGATTAATCCAAACTTATTATGCATGCCAAGAAGTTGGAATAAAACCAGTCCTTGGAATTGAAGGATATTTCCTTCCAAAACATAAACCTCAAACTAGAGGTTTTCATCTATGCTTATTTGCTAAGAATTTAAAAGGTTATGGCAACTTAAATAAAATTCAGTATGCTGGAGATGCTCAAAAATATTATAATCCGATTTGGGACTTCAAGATTTTAGAAGAATTTAAAGAAGGATTAATTTGTACTTCAGCTTGTGTTGCAAGTTATTCAAGCCAATGTATAATTAAAGACAGAGTTGATTTAGCTGAAAAATATTTGATAGAAATGAAACGAATATTTGGAGATGATTTTTATTTGGAGATTCAACCATATAAAATCTCTGAGCCAGAAGTACAAGAAAAAGTGAATTTAGCTTTAATAAAACTTGGTAAAAAATTAAGTATAAAATGTATTTTAACATCAGATTCTCACAGAGGTCGAAAAGATGATTTAGATACTTATATGAAAATGCATGAAGTTGCAAATCATAATTTTTTCGATGTAAAAGAGACATATGGAGAAAGATATATGCCTACTGAATCAGAATTAACTGAACGATTTGTTTTAATGCATCAAAATGATTTACCACATCTTAAGAAAAACAAGTTAAGCCGATATGATTTTGCCTGTAAAATGTCAGATGAAATGATGGAGAACCTAGAAGAAATTGAAGCCAAAGTTGAGGACAATATCCTAGACGCCTTACCGTTAGAATTACCAATAATTGAAGGGGTAAAAGATTCGACTAAAAAGATGATGGATGATATAAAACAAGGTTTAAAAGATAGAGGAAAATATAATAAAGAATATTTAGCAAGATGCAAAAAAGAATTTGGTGTAATTCATTACCATGGTTTTGAAGACTATTTCTTAATTGTTGCAGATTATGTTAAATGGGCAAAAAATGAAGGAATAGTCGTTGGCCCAGGAAGAGGATCAGTGTGCAATAGTTTAGTTGCTTATGCATTAAAAATAACCGAAGTTGATAGTTTATTATTCGAATTAGATTTTAGAAGATTCTTAAGAAAAGATAAAACTAAATTCCCAGATATTGATTTAGACTTTGAAACATCAAGACGATATGAAGTTATAGAATATATGTGTGAAAAATATAAAGGTCAATCCGCAAGAATTGCATCATATGGACTTTACAAAGTTGATAATTTAGTCAATGATTTAGCAAAGGTTTGTGGATTAGAAACTATAGGAAAAACTTTAGACGATGATAGAAAAAATCAGCATAAACGAGTAATTGTCGATATTAAGGGTTTAGTTAGAGAGTTCATTGCAGATGGAGTGCTAGATAAAGGTATTTTGAATGATAGAAGAGCTCTAGATTACAATGATAGATATGATAATATTATCAAACACTTTTCGAAACTATATCTTAAAATGAGATTTATGGGAACACATGCTGCAGGAGTAGCAATTACTTCTGGGAATTTATTAGATTATGTGGCATTGAGATCAGATAAAAATGGAGACATGTTCACTAATTATAATTTAGAAGATTTAGAAGATATTAATGTTATTAAGTTTGATGTTCTTGGATTAAAAACAATGGAATCAATTGGAGATTTAAGAAGTTCAACTGGAATTACTTGTGATTATGATTCTATTGTTCAGGATAAAAAAATAATGGAAAACTTCAAAGATGGTAATTGTGATGGTATATTCCAATTTGAAAAAGCAACAGCTAGAAGAATTTTAAACAATATAAATTGTGATTGTTTTGCTGATGTTGTAGCTGCTTCTTCAATGAATCGTCCAGGGCCATTAAGTTTGCATATGCCAGAACAATATGCTGAAAATAAATATAATCCTACTGAAGCAAGAGAAAGTGATTATTGGGATTACACAAAAGAGTCATATGGGACAATCATTTACCAAGAACAGATACAGCAAATTTGTGTAAACATTGGCCAAATGTCTTGGGGTGAAACAGATAAAATCATGAAAAGTTTAAAAGGTTTTGATGCAACAGACCCACTAATAGTTGGATTAATGGAAACATTTACAGCTGGAGCAATTCAAAATGGAATGACTAAAACTGGAGCAATTGATTTGTTTCAAAAATTGTTAGCTTATTCATTTAATAAAGGACACGCAGTTGGGTATTCTCTAATTTCAGTTGAAGAAATGTTTTACAAAGTTTATCACCCAAATGAATATTGGTTTTCTAAAATTAAATATGCTAAAAACGAAGGAGAATATTATAGGTTTTGCACAAAAGCTTCAACTGATAAAGCAGTCATCTTTTTGCCTCACGTAAATTATTCTGAGCCAATGACAACTTTAAGGGAAGTTGATGGAGAACGTGTAATTCAGCAAGGATTATCTGATATCAAAAATATTGGAGATAAAGCAGCTGCATTCATTTACAAAGAAAAAATAGATAATGGAATATTTATAAGTTACGATGATTTTTATGATCGCTGTAAAAATAGAGCAGTTACATCTAGAGTTATTGATGAGCTAATGGAAAGTGGAGCATTGGAGTTTAGCAAACATATCTATATTAAGAGGATAATAAAATATAATTCTGCTTTATGTGCTCGAGGTGCTAATGGATAAAAAAGTTGATATTAAGAAAGTTGGAGACCATTATGAAATTTATGTTGATGGAGAGTTATATTGCACTTGTAAAATAAGTGAACTTACAGAAACCTTAGAAAAGATTTAAAAAGAATTTACAATAACTGTTTACATTCTCCAGAAAATAATGTATTATATAAATGTAATAGAAATACATTACAAAGACAAATGTCTAGGAGGACAAATATATGAACCAGAAACAAATAGATTTAATCTTCAATAGAATGTTATCAAATGGAAAAGCAATAATTATAACTGATGGTAAAGGAAAAGAGATTACAGGAAAAGAAATTCCAACTTATATTGATAAAAGAAAAGTTGACATTGTAAGAACTTATAAAGATACATTAATGATTTATATAGAAAAATAAAATAAAGGGTTAATCAAAAACCCTTTTTTAAATTAATTAAAAAGATTTACAAAAACTGTTTACATTCATCAAAAAATAGTGTATTATTTAAATGTAAATAGATACAGCAATAGAAAAAATATTCTAGGAGGAATAAAATCATGACAAAAACATTTAAAGAAGTAGTAGAAATTATCAACAGTAAAGAACAACTAGTAACTGGAAGCATTCAAAGAACTTGGATTGATATGGGAGCTAAATGGGCTGAAGATACAATTATCATTACATCAGCATTTGACAATTCAGACAGTTATCAAGTTTCATTACCATCATCATCTTACAAAACTCAAACAGTAACTGATGAAAAAGCAGAACAAATTATTAATGAAGCATTAAACTTCAAATGGTGCAACCAAAGTACAAATGTTAGATTAGTTCAGAAAAAAGGAAATAGCATAACAATTGGACATACAAGTTATACATTAGAAGAAGCTAAAAAAATTCAAGCAAGAGCAAAAGAACTTCATTTCAAATTTAAAATTATGACAGAAGTTGAATTATTTAGCTAAAAGAATTAATCACAAAATGTGACTCTAGTAAATATTAAAAAACCTCAATATAAACATATATGTTGGGGTAAAATATTTCTCTAGAGTTCACTTTATTATTATAATTTAAAACTAAAAGGAGAAGCAAATGGCTAAAACAAACAAGCAAAAGATTATTGACTTATGTGGCGAAATCACAAAGTCAGAAGGAAAAGGATCGGTTTTTACAATTGATAGCGAAAATGCGAATTTAAAGATTAAAAGATGGTCAACAGGAATTGAAGATTTAGACCACATTTTAGGTGGCGGAATGCCTGAAGGAAGAGTTGTTGAAATTTTTGGACCAGAAGGATCTGGAAAAACTACAATGCTTTATCATTTATGTGGACTTCATTCTTTGTGTCTAGACATTCCAATTGAAGGAACTTTTGATGCTCAAAGAGCCGCTGTATTTGGGAATAAACCAAAACAAATGTTAGTTTACAGAGCTAACTTTGGAGAAGATGCAATGAACAGAGCAATTCAGTTTGCTCGTGCTGGAATTCCAATGATTGGGATTGACTCAGTTCCAAGCTTAATTCCTAGAGATGATGTAGAAAAAGTTTTAAAGTCAGCAAATAAAAATACAGTTGAGGAGCAAAGAATTGGAGGAACTGCTAGACTGTTAAATAAGTATTTGCCTCCAATTGAAGGAATAATGGAGGTATCTGGAACTACACTGATCTTCACAAATCAAGTCCGAGATAAAATGAATGCAATGATGTTTGGTGAAAAAACTGATACTCCTGGTGGGAGAAGATTAAAGCATAGTTGCTCAATCAGACTCCAAGTTGCACGAAGAGCTTGGATAAAAATACCGAATAAAGACCCATATAATTCAGCTAAAGAGGAAACAATTGGTTTCGTAATGAAGTGTAAAGTTGTTAAATCTAAAATCTGTAATCCATTAGGAGAATGTGAAGTCCCATGTATATTTGATAGAGGTTTTGTAAGTTTCGATGATGTTAAAAAGATCAGAAAAGAATTGATGGATGCTAGAGCTAAAGAATATGGAAAACGTGTTTCAAAAGATGATAATTGGGATGAATAATATATCATTTAGTTTAGGATTATTAGTAGTTGTTATTTTTGTATTTGACGTATATATATTTATTAAAATAAAGAAGGAGATAAAAGAAAAATGGAAAACAAAAAAGTAAATGTCGATGGAGTCGTATTATTTGTAGTTAGAGGTGGAAAGTTATATCCAACTTTAATCCCAGCAAAAGTTGCAAGATTTTGGTCAGATAAAGTAATGGCCGTATCAAAAATGTTTGGGATGAAAGTGATTGATGTTCCAATCATGAGCTTGGATAGAGTTAATGAAATATTAAAGAAGCAAGAAAAGATTGAGGGTAAAAAAGATGGCAAGGATTAGCAAAGATAATTATTATTTAGGAATAGCTTTAGCAGTCAGTAAAAGATCGACTTGCTTAAAAAGGCATTATGGATGTGTAATCGTTAATCATGATGAAATTGTAGCTACCGGATATAATGGAAGCCCAAGAGGTGAAAGTAATTGTTGTGATATTGGAATTTGTAAACGAGAAGACTCAGAGAGATATTCAAATTATACTGAATGTAGATCTGTTCATGCGGAACAAAATGCATTAATTTCTGCAAGCAGAAAAGAAGTTTATGGTGGCACAGCTTATTTGGCTTGTGAATCATTTAATCAAACTTCTCAGGATCCATGGGACAAATACTATTTCACTAAGTGGTTAGTAGATGACAAGCCAGTTCCTTGTCCAATATGTGAGCGAATGTTACGAAATGCTGGCATAAAGAGAGTTGTAAATAGTAATGGAGAAACGATATGGGAATAGTAGCAGAGATTAAAGCAAATGCAAAAAAATCAAATGCAAAAATTCAATCATCTGAAGCTGATAAATTTGAGAAATTATTGAACAGAACATTTTTTATGGATAAGAATATTGAGGAAGAAACAAAGTTCGTAAATATGGTAATGACGAGAGGCTTAGAGACTCAAGAGCGTAAAGGTTTACATGCTTCAGCAATGATTTGCCCTGAGCCACAATGGTGTACTCGTCAGCAAGTTTTAAGTTTGGTTTATAAAATGTCTCAAGGTGAGGATATTCCAGTTGGTTTAATGAGAATATTTGAAGAAGGAAATGCTATTCATGAGAAGTGGCAAAGACTGTTTATTCGTGGAGGATATGGAGTTGCTAAAACGATGGATAGAACTAGAATGAATAAAGAATATATGATTTCATATTCACCTGATATTATCTGTAAAATACCTGAATTATTTGGAGATGAACCAATAGTTGGTGAGGTAAAATCAGTTAACACATTTAGTTTTAAAAAGATGACAAGTCATGCTTCGGGACATAAACAATTACAGTTCTATTTATATTTAACTGGATATAAAAAAGGGTTTGTATTATGTGATGATAAAAATTGTCAAGAGTTTAAATTGTATATATATGATTATGAACCAGAAACAGTTGCTCCATTTATTGATAGATGCGAAGATGTGAAATATCATTATGAGAAATT
Source organism: Clostridium sp. (assembly GCF_016650095.1). Taxonomy (GTDB): domain Bacteria; phylum Bacillota; class Clostridia; order Clostridiales; family Clostridiaceae; genus Clostridium_AD. Next base: position 41,325 of record NZ_JAENWL010000001.1, read on the forward strand.
TATTGATGAAGGGATCTTAATAGATCGCTGTGATAATTGTGATTCTGCAAATTGTAAAAAAGCTAAAAATTGTGGAATGAGAAATGCATGTTGGGACATTGGTTTTGGAAAGATTAAATTGAGTTAATTTTAAGATAAGGTCAATTCAAAACTGATCTTATTTTTTAGTTAAAGAAATAAAACAAAAAGAATTTACAATAACTGTTTACATCCTCCAGAAATTGGTGTATTATATAAATGTAATAGAAACATGCAACAACTAAAAAAGTCTTGGAGGACAAACACATGAAAACAAATTTAATTAGAAATGAAAAATCAAAAAGTTATATCACAACAGAATTTGAAAGTTTAAAACCTTATCAATACAACATTACATTTTATTATGATATCGAAGAAGAAAAAGCATTCACAATTGAAGGTTCATTAGGAGAAATTAATATTCGCTCAACAAATGAATTTGTACCAAATATTAGCTGGAACAAATATGATAGAGAATTCCAAATTCAAACTACAGCTTATGGTTCTGGAAATATTGAATTTATTAAAAAAATAATCGCTGGTTTTGAAGAAGCAACTGAAGCAGTTGAAGTATTAAATGACTTAGTATTAGCTCACTCATTTATAACAATTAAGAAATAAAAAACAATTTAGAGGGATTAACTTCCCTCTTCAATTTTAAAAAAATAGAAAAAAAGAGGAAAACAAAATGGGATTAAAAGCAAGCAAACAAGATTTAGCAATTAGAGAAACAATTGACAAAATCAAAGCAGATTTACAGAATGAAAAAAATGATATGGAAAGACGTTTTGCAAGTGGAGAGATTAATGCAGAAAATGCTGCAAAAACCATCTTCGAAAAAGCAAAATTATTAAGCCTGCATTATGGTTTTAATTTAGTTGACTTTGCACTAACAGAATTAAGTCAAGAAGAAGAAAAAGAGATCGCAATAATTGAAAAAATAAAAGCTGATAAAACTTTAGCTGACTACAATCGAAGCAAAACTGTTCAAGTAATGACTGAAATGGCACAAGTTCCAAAAGTACCAAACATGCAAAAAAACGAGATTCCCAGGGATACAAATGCTGTTGTAGTTGATGATATAGATGTTGATAATATCGCCATTAATCTTGCTGCTGAAGCTAAGCCTATTGCCGATGCCGCTGCCAGTGTTGCCAGATTTGAAGAAATTGCTGCAACAATCACTACAGTTATAGCCAAAGCTAATGAAGGTAAAATGTGTAAAGATCGTGTTGATGAGTTATTAAAAGCTGAAGCTGAGAATGTAGTTTTAAAAGCTCAAGTTAAAGTTATGAGATTAATCAATGACTCATATAAAGAAAAAGTTAATCTGATCGAAGAGCAACTTGAAAAGATGATTTATCATATTAATAACGATTAAGCACTCTGATCTTCTAAATATTATTAGTGTCACTAGATGTGATTGTAGTAAATATCATATCCATAGCTGTATATTATCATATGTATTAACTTAATGTTAGCCATTGTCATCCTCGTGTATCATAAATTAAATATAAAAGGAGAATTATAAAATGAAAAAATCAAATAAAGGTTTTAAAATAGAAGTTGGAATGTATGTAAGAACAATTGATTCTGATCAGTATCCATGTAAAATAGATTATGTTGACGGATGGACTGAAGATGAACCATGGTTTCACTTGGAATCAGAACAACATAATTGTATCACTAATGCTGAGGTGATTGCTGAAGCTGGTTGGAATTTAGCTGAAGTTGTCCATATTGGCGATCAAGTAAATGGGCTAGAAGTCACTGATATTGCCATGAATTATATATATGTTAATACACCAATTATCGATGTCGATAACCGTATAATTCGCAATCGTCATGCATTACTTCCTGGTGATGTAAAAGACATTATAACTGGTGAGATGCTACAACGTAAAAAGTTCACATTATCTCATGGTAAAAAAAGTTGTTAATCACAATGTTAGTAATTGGAGTTGTTGTTGGCTTCATATTTGGAATTATATTTTGGCATTGGTTTCTAAGCACAACAAATCGACTTAACAGAAAGAGGTGAATAAAATGAAAAGGAAGCATAAAGCAACTATCAGATCAGATAAGGAAGCTCAACATATTATCGATCTTAGAAATAAAGGTTATTCTGTAATTGAAATTGCTGAACGTAAGCATGTAACTAGGCAAGCAATCTATCGCTACATTTGGCGTCATGAACGTAAATTAAAAGAGCAAGAACTAGCTGAGCAAGCAAATGAATCAAGAAGTTAAAATAAAGCTCCTAATGAATAGTAAGTTATCTCATGGAGCTTTTAATTTAATTGATGATGGAATACATTAGATGAGTCGAATATGTCCCTTAACTCATTCTCATGTCCTTTACTTAGATTGCTTAGAATGTGATGAGAGATCAGCTTGTCGGAAAGGTAAATTAAATATGAAGCATAAAAATAAGATTGTAATTGGAATTGACCAATCATATAAAGACACTGGTATTTCAGTAGTCCATAATAATAAATTAAGAATTATCACGAATATTCGACTTGATGCATTTGATAATAATTCAGAACGTCGAATTGCTCTACGCAAACGCTTAATCAAAGTTTTTACCAAAATAAAGTTGACAGCTTCAAAGCTTCCTAATTGTGAGGTAATAGTTATTATTGAAAGAATACGCTTGCAATCATCTGGCTTTATAAATATAGATTATATTAAATCAATGGGTGCTATCAATGCCCTAATTGTAGACACTGCTGCTGAGTTTGAGATTAATGTCTATTCAGTAGACACACGTGCTTGGAAGTGCCAAACTGTAGGTCACAGTAAGCCTGAATCTAACCCATTTGGATTGGATCCTAAGAAATGGCCAACTATTAAATTTATTATTGCTAAAGGTTATGAGGACAGCCTTTTAGATGAAGTATCTCATCGCAAAAAGAAAGGAGTAGTTAAAGAAGTTGTTGGGGTAAAATATACGTATAATGACAATAAAGCTGATTCGGCTTGTATTGCTCTATATGGTTTTATACATGAGACTAAGCAAAACTTGGTTTTGGAACATTAATTAATTATAAGGAGATAATATATTATGGATATTCATGGAAATATAAGCTGTTGTAAGGGTTGCCTAGATCGATTTGTAGGCTGTCATGCTAATTGTGAAATATATATCAAAGAAAAGAAAGCTCATGATGAAATTGTAGAAGGCAAACAAGCTAGAAAGAAAACTTTTATTGATTTTGAATTGAGTAAGTTTAGATTTCGTAAACGTTATGAGAAATAATAGCTGATCTGCTATTTTGTGATGTGCATTGGGCTTCTGAGGATTATTAATCACAAAGCAATATAGACAATCATCAATGCCATCGCTGCTCCTAGATTAACATTTTATTCTTTTACCTAAAATTAGTAATTTGTTGTGATTTGCTGTTTACAAATCAATGTAGATAATATATAATATCTATAACAATTGAGGAACAACACAACTCAATACAACTAATATATAACAACTAATATAACTAATATAACTAATATAACTTAATAAAAACTATTATACTTGTTGTGGTAAAAGAATATAATATATATAGATTAATATATAGAGTAAATGGTCCAGCCTCAAGTGAAGCTGGTATGCAATTAAATAATTAGCAACTGTCCAGCCCCAAGAGAGGCTGGTTCACAGTTATTCAGCTTCTAGCTGTCCAGCCCCCGCTGAAGCTGGTACAATTAAAAAGGTCCAGCCCCAAGAGAGGCTGGTACAATTAAAATAAAAAATAAAAGGAGAATAAACTATGGGAAGCAATAATCAGAAACGAACATTTAAATTTTATCGGAAGAATGAAATTGAAGTAATGGAGTCTCTTGGAATGAAGGGAACTATTAATTCTGGAAGTGGTTGGATTGAAAAGGAAGATGGCCAAAATGATTTTGTGATCTGCCAATTAAAATCAACAGATGCAACATCTATAAAAATTAGCCAAAAAGATATTCGAATTTTGGAGTACAATGCAAGAGTTACTCATAAAGTACCAATGTTTGCAATTCAATTCTTAAATGTAGATGAGACGTTCATCATAATGAAGCCGAGTGATATCGAAGCTATTAATGAATATATAAATACAGGTGGAATTGAAAACATTGACATGGGATTAGATTTATCATCTGAAGATTCAACTTCAGTGACAGTAACAAAGAAAATTGGTGGAGCCTCAAGTAGTAGAAGCAAATTCTATTCTGAGAAAAATAAAAAGTTTGATAAAACCACAAAGGCAAATGGAGATCTATTTAAATAAAACTTAAAAGGAGGAAAATTAAAATGGAGAAAATTAAAGTAAAAGAATTAGTAAGGTATGGTGGCCACAATATTCGCGCAAATGGAACGATTGACTTAACTCTAAAATGTAACTATTCAGAATTGCCTAACAGCATGTTATTGTTACAAATGTTAAATAATGATGTTGAGCTTGGATGCAAAATAGTTGAGGTAAAACCATTTAAATTAGGAACATTCAGAATTAAAGAAATAAAATTTGACCATGATGGAGAATCAGTGTTGAAATTTACAAGCTTAACTGATTATGTTGAAATTGATAAATTGAACTGGTTAATTCAAAAAGAAGAATTTACGATCCAATTTAAAGCAGAAGTTGAAATTGAAACTGATGAAACTGATGAAAATGATGAAATAGTTGTAAAATAGTAAAGTAACTGTTTACATATACTAAAAAATGATGTATAATTTAATTAGTTAAAAGAGACGTTGACTATTGAAAATGTCTAGAAGGACAAAGTTAAAATTAGAAGGGAAAAATAAAAACATGTTCTTTAAAAAATTAGCGGAAATAGAATTAGAAGATAATAAAAATTTAGTTATCAGTGAAACTGAAACTGGTTTTACAATAGCTCAAAAAGTTGTGTATATGGCAAATGACCAACCAAAAGAATTATTCTTAAAAGGAGCAATCCATATAAATTCAACTGAAAAAATTATTGAATTACGAGATGCTTTAAATGAAGCAATCGAATTAATAACTTAAATCAGGAGTTACTCTTATCCATAAAAAATCAAGAGTTAATATATTTTAAGCAAAAACCTAAAAGGAGGAAAAATTAAAATGGCAAAAAATTGGACAATGACCGAAGCAACACAAGCAATAATCGAAAACTCAGATACAGAAGCACTATTGGACTTAGGGAGACGATTCCCACTTACTTCACTAGCATTAGCTAGAATGGGTAGAAATGTAGGAGCTGAAATGATTATCAACGCACTTCCAGAGCATGTAACTGTAAGAAAAATTGAAGCAGTTCTTAAATCTGGTGTAGATGCAAATAGTTCTGAATCTGATGATGATGAAGATGATGAAGAAGCTGTAGCTGAAGCTCCAAAAGTCGAAGCAAAAGCTGAAAAACCAGCCAAAAAAGAAAAACCAGCAAAAGCTGCTAAGCCTGCAAAAACAGCTAAAGCCGCAGTTAAAGTAGCTGAAGAAGATGAAGAAGATTTAGGTACATATGCTGGTGACACTGCTCAAGTTTTATATAAAGAGTGCAAAAAACGTGGCATCAAAGTTAAAACAAAACAAGTAGCTAAATTCTATGCAGATTTATTAATTGCAGATGATGCTAAAACTGCTGTAGAACCTGCAGAAGAAGCTGAAGCTGATGAAGACGAATGGGATATTTAAAAAATAATATCTAACTAAAATGAATAAATTTAAGAGGTGACACTGGCGGAGGTAAAATACCACTGGAATAACTCTTAATTTTATAAAGATAAAGCTGGAATTAATACTAGTGGAGGTAACAACATTCCCAGAGAGAGTTCCAGCTTTATTCATATTAAAAAGGTCCAGCTCCAAGTGAGGCTGGCACAATAAAATAAAAATTAAAAGGAGAAAATTAAGATGAAAGTCCCAAAAGAAATAACATTTGAAGACTACATTTTCTTAAAAGTCGGTCAACCTGGCTGTGAAGAAAAATTACAAGAAAAACTAAAGGAATACAAACCGTTTAAAGACAAAAAAGCTAATGTAAAACAAGAGGATATGGAAAGATTATTAAGAATTTTATTAAGGAAATATCAATTTAGAATTCAATATATTAATGTTGATCGTGGAGGATCTCTATATAACGCTTCATTTCAATGTCCTATTACTGGCAAATGGTTAGGATCGATTAGTGAAAACAACTTCTACATTTTGTTGGTAAAATCACTAATCAAAATTAAATTTTTAATTGATGAAGGAGAGGTATTGAGAAATGAGTAACAGCCAAAAAAGTGGTAGCAGATTTAGCATAAAACATGGGGCAAGTGGTAAACATTTTATCGTTGGCCAAGATTTATATAATGAATTATTTGAGATTAGAGAATACAAATATTGGATTACAATGTTATTTATGTATGACTTTAAAAAAGACAGAGATTATTTTACATTTAAGAGTTGGAAACCTGGAACTAAAATAGAAAAAATTGATTATGCTTTCACTTTAGAAATGTGTTCAATGGTATGTTTTTTACAAAAATCGCCTATTGGAACTAGCTGTAAAAAAATAATCGATAAATTAATTCAAGAATATGATTTAAAGAAGTCAGAAGAATTTAAGTCAGCAGCTGATCAGATTGAATCTTTAGAAAATACAATTAGTTCTTATGCAAAATCAGTGCATTTCTTAAAGTACCAAAATGAGTCTCTAGAAGCCAGAATTAAAGAGATGAATGATTCTATTAAGAAAGTTGCTATTGACCACACGGGAGTCGATTGTATTGAATATGCTGATTCTGATGAAGCATTGTTTACAACTACTGAAGTTGCTAGAAAATTTGGACTTTCAGCAGTAAAATTAAATCAGATCTTAAGAGATTTAGGAGTTCAATATAAAGTTTTTAAAATTTGGAGATTAGATAAAAAATATGCTGGTCTTGGATATTTAAAAATAGAAAAAGCTATGTATTTAGCTGCAGACGGAACAGAAAAAGTTAAAACACTTCAAAAATGGACTACTAATGGAAAGTATTTTGTTTATGATATTTTAGAAAAAAATCACATAGAAATGAGAAAATAATATGAAATTAAAAATATATACGGATGGCTCATGTTCTGGCAATCCTGGCCCAGGAGGTTGGGGATGCATAATTATTTATGAAGATGACCAAATCTTAAAATTAAGTGGTGGAGATATTCATACTACTAATAATAGAATGGAGTTACAAGCCATTAACGAAGCATTGATTTATTGCTTATATTCGAAAGAAGATATCGAAGGAATTACAATTTATTCTGATTCAAATTATTGTGTAAATTCAATAACGAATTGGTTAAAAAATTGGAAGCGAAATGGTTGGGTAACCAAAGCTAGAGCACCTATCAAAAACAAAGATATATTTCAATCAGTTGATATGGTTTTAAATATGATAAGAGTTAAAATGAAAGTTGATTTTGTGCTGGTAAAAGGGCATGATGGAAACATGTATAATGAAATGGCAGATGTTGCGGCTGTTGAAGCAACTCAAAGGATGAAGAGATAATGGAGATATTGAAGCAATGGATTACGGAATTCGTTTATTCATTAAAATGTAATTTAGGAATAATCTTCAGAATATTCTCAGTAATAAATATTTACTTTGGTATTTATTTAGCAATTAGAGCATATCAGTTTAGAGGATCTTTCCAACTTGGTTTTGAGTTATTAATTCCAATGTTAGTTTATATATTGATAGCATTTTATAAGAAAAAACTAAGACAATATAATTTTGGGGTAGAAATTCCAATCCCAAGAAAACGATATACAACTAAGACAGATACATTAATTCAGATCAATGAAGAAGATTTAAAAGAGATTATATTATATTTGGCAAATGTCGAAGATTACTTAAGAGACAATGGCAAACTATAATCATTCAATTAGTGATAAATAAGAGTTGACAGGGAACACCTAATAAAGTTAATATATATTTATAAAGCGATCACAGCAAGTTTACCTGATTCACTCTATTTAATTCTTAGGTCATTCCAACTATTGTTTCATAGTTTTTAATAACAAGTTTAAATGTTCTCATGCTTTTAATCTCATTGGCAATGACCTAATTATAATAAATAAAAAAATAAACGAAAAGAATTTACACTTACTGTTTACATTTACTATAAATTAGTGTATAATTTAATTAGATAAAGAACAAACGTCTAGGAGGACAATTAAAATGAATAAAAGAAGCACATACACAAACGAATTAATAGAAGTTAAAAGAATTGATATCGAAATTGAAAAAATCGAAACTGGGTTTGTAGTACTTATTAATTATTATGATATTGAAAGTGATTATATTAATTATAAAGTTGCAGCTAATTGTACTAAAGAAAAAACAGCTATTAAAAATGCTGAAAAAACATTAGAAGAAATACAAACAAAATATGGTAGAGATATTTTAGTAAATGAAGAAGTAATTAATCAGATTTAAAAAAAGTCTAGGAGGACAATTAAAATGAAGAAGAACAAACAAAAAGTAACAAACATCTTATATGTAACAGAATTTGACAAAGAAGCTAACAAAGTTATTAGAATTTACAGACAATATTATAGAGGTAAAGTATTTCTTGACCAAGATTTATTCTATACAGCTGAAGAGTTAACAACTCTTGATGAAGCTAACAAAAGAATTGATGATAATATATATGGAATTATACATTTCTCAAATGAATTTAAAATGATATTTGATACTACAATAATTAATACTAAACAAAGTACAAGGATGGTAATTTAAAATGAAAAAAGAATATTTTGAGAATTATATGACGGTAACCCATGAATCTATGGGTTATCAAATCATAAGATATTTTGAAAAGCAAAATGAAGATGCAGATGAATTATACTTAATTAGTGATGTGCAAGTCAATGCAATGAATAGAGATCTACCAGAAATATATTTTAGCAAATGTAGTGGAATATTCGAAGTAAGAGTTCCTTCTTCTGGAGGAATGGACACAGAAAATGTTAAAGATTTAAGAAATAATTTAGGAGATGCAATAGTTTTAATTGTTCAACTTAGAGAATTAACTGGTTTAGATAATGAATAAACGAAAATAACTGTTTACATTCTCAAGAATCATGATATAATTTAATTAGAAATAAAGAGAATACTCTTGGAGGAGAATTAAGATGATTACAAAAACAATGCTAAAAGAATTTAGATCAGATTTTAAAACAATGACAATGGAACAAATCGAAGCAAAATATGATGTTACAATTAATCTTGGAAATATTAGTTACCAACCTGGAAAAAGCTTTACATCAAAAATTGAAGTTAAACAAAATGAAGTAAATGGTGAATCATTTGAACAAAATGCTTGGAAAAACATGTGTAACCGCATAGGATTAGAAGAAACTGATTTTAATAAAGTCTTCACTTCAAATGGCAATCAATTTAAATTAGTAGAAATTAAAACAAGAAGTAGTAAATATCAAGTAGTTGCTGAAGAATTAATTAGTGGTAAAAGATACAAATTCACAAAAACTAGTGTATTAAATGCATTGAGAGGTGAAAGATAATGATGAAAATAA
>NZ_JAENWL010000267.1 GCF_016650095.1 Clostridium sp.
TAAATAATTTTTAATTATAAATAATTTTTAATTATAAATAATATCGGGGGTTAAATAATGTCTATTAAAAGAGAATTTGGAAAAGAACAACCTTATATACCAGCAGGTCCATTTAAAATACGTATTCCATTTGTACATTATAAGTTTCAATGGCCGGATTATATTCAAGGTTTATTAATGTGTGCAGTTTGTCTTGGGGCTATTCCAATACTTCAGGAATTTTTAGGAATGCCTTTTGAAGTAGCTATGGCAATTGTTTTGTTAAATGGCATACTTTATTGTGCCCATGTGTTTTTAGGGGATCCAGTTGTGCCTGGGTGGGTTACACCGGCAATTCCACTTCTTATTCTTTATGTAAGTGATTTCCCAATGGGACCAGAAAGAATGCAAGCATTAATAGCGTTTGAATTGAGTTTAGGAGCTCTTGCTTTTTTCTTAGGTATTACAGGACTTGGTAAGAAGATAGTTCACATCGTTCCTAATGCAATGCAGTCCGGCATTATAATTGGAGCTGGTATTGCAGCTGTAAATATAATATTTGTAAAAGGTGCTCGTTTTGATCAATTCCCAATTTCTATTGTTGTATGCGTAGGATTAGGATTTTACCTTTTATTTTCAAATCATTTTAAGAGTATTTGTAATAAAAATAGATTTTTAAGAACTATATCTAATTTAGGTATACTACCTGTTATAGCACTTGCAATAATATTTGCACCTTTAGTAGGGGAAACAGCTTGGCCTAATGTTGAATGGGGTATAACAAAACCAGCTTTTGGAGTTTTATGGTCACATTGGACACTTTTTTCTAAAGATATAGGATTCCCGCCACTTAAAATGTTTATAAGTGCGCTACCAATGGTTATAAGTGCGTATATAGTATTATTTGGTGATATGATACAATCTCAAGCGCTAATAGAAGACTGTAAAAAAGATCGTCCAGATGAGATTGTAGATTATAATCCAAATAGATCTCACATGATATTTGGTCTTCGTAACATGCTAATGTCTGTTATAGGACCAGATATTACAATGGCGGGCCCACTATGGGCTGCAATGCAAGTTGTTATTTGTGAAAGATATAAGCATGGAAAAGAATCTATGGAGTCAATATTTGGTGGAGCTGGTTCATTTAGATTTGGTACCCTTACTGGATATCTACTTCTACCAATAGTTTCTTTATGTAAACCTATTTTAGGGATTGCGCTAGCATCAACAATGTTAATTCAAGGTTATGTTTCTATAAGAGTCGGAGTTATGAAGGCTCGTACAGTTAATGATCTAGGTATCGCAGGGATAATGGCTGCAGTAGTTGCTACAAGAGGTGCAGCTTGGGGACTTGCAGCAGGTATTGTACTTTGCTTAATTGTTCAATTAGGAAATAAGCCGAAATTAGATGTAATGCTTTTTGATAATGAAAAATTTGATGCGTAGGTACCACAATGAATTTTTGCTAAAATGAAAAGAAGCAGGGTGATTTTATATTTAATCATCTTGCTTCTTTTCATTTCTATTATTTATTTTTTCACTAGAACTTTTACGATTTTAGGTAATAGAAAAACCATATAACAATTATTTCAATATAAGTGCAATAGTTTATAGCATTAAAGCTAGTTAGTTAGGACATGTTGGTTTAAAAAGCATAAAATTGGTTATAATATAAAAAAATGAATAAATATTACAAAAAAAAGAAGGAAAATTATGTAACTAGTAGAATATAGTAGAAAGGTAGATTAGATTAACTGTACTAAAAAATTATTTTAATTCCAAATGATTCGGAGGGGAAGAAAATGCATTTAAATTTTGAAAATATTGAAGATAACTTAGTAGTTTATATGTCTGGAGAACTAGATCATCATAGTGCTGAGGAAGTAAGGAATATCATCGATGATCGTTTAGACAGAGATAGGTACAACAAATTAATTATGGATTTCTCGGAAGTGTCTTTCATGGACAGTTCTGGTATTGGAGTGGTTATAGGAAGATATAGAAAGTTACATATGAAAAATGGGAAAGTATGTGTAACTAATATTAAATCTTCAGTAAAAAGAGTGTTCGATTTGTCAGGAATGTTTAAGATTATCATGGCATATGATGACGTTGAACAAGCTGTAAACAATATTTAGTGGGGGGATTAGAATGTGTTACAATAAAGTTAAAATTGAATTTTTAAGTAAATCGCAGAATGAAGGTTTTGCAAGAGTAGCAGTAGCAGCATTTGCTTCACAATTAGATCCTACAATTGAAGAAATTACCGATGTTAAAACAGCAGTATCAGAAGCGGTTACCAATGCAATTATTCATGGATATGATAACGAAGAGGAAATGATTACAATAGAAGCGATTATTAATGGAACTGAACTAACTGTAATAATCGAAGATGTAGGAAAAGGAATTGACAATCTAGAACTCGCAATGCAACCATTATATACTTCCCGCGCAGACTTAGAGAGGTCAGGAATGGGTTTTACTGTAATGGAAACTTTTATGGATAGTTTGGAAGTAAATTCTGAAAAAGGTAAGGGAACAAGTATAATAATGAAAAAAATATTTAATCCTTTAAGTTAGGTGGAATATTATGGACGAGAATATAGTTAGGAAAAACAAATATAATTATGATGATAATATGAAACTCATTCAAATGGCTAAACGTGGTGAGCCAGGTGCACTCGATACACTAGTAGAGATGAACTTACCATTAGTTGCCTCAATAAGTAAAAAATTTCTTAATAGAGGGTATGAGTATGATGATATCTTCCAAATTGGCTGTATTGGCCTAGTAAAAGCAATTAATAATTTTGATACTAAGTATAATGTAAAATTTTCAACGTATGCAGTGCCTATGATAATGGGTGAAATCAAGAGGTTCCTTAGGGATGATGGAATTATAAAAGTAAGTAGAAGTGTTAAAAACACTGCACGAAAATTACATTATGATAAAGATACTTTAACTAAAGAGCTGGGTCGCGACCCTACAATTGACGAACTATCTGTTTTTTGTAATATAGAAAAAGAAGATATAGTCTATGCACTAGAATCCGCTAGCAATATCCAGTATTTATTTGATACAATACACCAAGATGATGGTGCACCAGTACTACTAATAGATAAATTAAGTGAAAAATATGAAGAAGATAATGAGGTTTTGGATAAAATTGCCCTCAAAGAAGCACTTAGAAAACTCGATGCGAAATCAAGGCAAATAATTATGCTCAGATATTTTAAAGATAATACACAAATTCAGGTTGCAAAAATGATGGGAATAAGTCAGGTTCAGGTATCAAGAATTGAAAAGAAAGTTTTAAAAATTATGAAAGAAAAATTGAGTTAGCAATTGTGACTGTATAAGATGAACTATAGATTAGCAACTTCAATGTTTATTTTGAAGTTGTTTATTTATAAATTCATCTTATTTTTTTGACTAAAAATTATATTATTGCAAACACTAATCAAAAGAAACGGTATATTTTATCTGAAGGAAAAAGTTCATTTCGTATCTATTTTTAAAAGACACAAGGAGGACATTTCATGAAAGTGGAAGAAAAAACTATAAGAAAAAAATTTGATAACCTCAATTCAAATAAAATACCTAAGCCTAATTTATTAATACATTGCTTTAATGCCTTTTGGGTTGGAGGATTAATATGCGTAATTGGACAGTTTATCAGTGACTTTTTCTCTAGAATTGGTATTCCGAGTGATGAGATAGGGACCTATGTATCCATAGTTATGGTGTTTCTAGGCGCTATGCTTACTGGAATAGGTGTATATGATAAGCTAGGTGATTTTGCAGGAGCAGGTTCTGTTGTGCCAATTACTGGATTTGCCAATTCAATTGTTTCACCAGCAATGGAATTTAAAAAAGAGGGTTTTGTTTTTGGTGTAGCAGCTAAAATGTTTACTATTGCAGGCCCTGTTTTAGTGTATGGGATTAGTTCATCTGTAATTGTTGGAATTTTATATTATTTTATAAGGTGGTGATTTTAAATGGGTAGAAGAATTGGACTTCAAACAGTAGAAATTGAAAGCAAACCTAGAATAATTAGCACCTACAATATAGTTGGTCCGAAAGAAGGTAAGGGTCCATTAAAAGAGTACTTTGATAAAATTATAGAAGATGACCTTAATGGAACCGATAGCTTTGAAAAAGCTGAAACAAGTCTTTTATATACTGCTATATCAGAGAGTATAAAAAAAGCAAAATTAAAAGAAGTTGATATAAATTATCTACTATCAGGCGATTTATTAAATCAGCTATTTTCTTCAAGTTTTGCAGCTAGAGATTTAAATATACCTTTTTTAGGTCTTTATGGAGCTTGTTCAACTATGGCAGAGTCTTTAAGCGTGGGAGCAATGATAATGGAAGGAGGGCTTGCTAATTATATTGTAGCAGCTACTTCATCACATTTTTCCGCAGCTGAGAGACAGTTCAGATTACCACTGGAAATGGGAAGTCAGAGAGCTGCAACCGCACAATGGACCGTTACAGGTTCAGGAGCAATGGTTTTAGGTAAAAAAGGTAATTTCCCATATGTTACACATGTTACAACTGGGAAAGTTAAAGACTATGGAATAACTGATGTAAATAATATGGGTGTTGCCATGGCTCCCGCAGCTGTAGACACTATTAAACAACATTTTATGGACACTGGTAGAAAGCCTTCTGATTATGATATTATTGCCACGGGAGACCTAGGAATTTTAGGAAGGCAATTTACAGAAGAAATGCTATTAGAATATAAATATGATATGAAGGGCAAATATATTGACTGTGGTGAGGAGATTTTCGATTCTATAAAACAAGAAACTAATTCAGGTGGTAGTGGATGTGGATGCTCTGCAGTGGTTGCAACAGGGTATTTATATAAAAATATGCTTAAGGGGAAATTTAAAAGAATACTACTAGTATCCACAGGAGCCCTTTTAAGTCCAACTTCATCCTTACAAGGCGAATCAATACCTGGAATCGCACATGCTGTTTCCATAGAGTTTGAGGTGAAAAAATGAATAATTATATTATGGCTTTTATAGTAGGTGGCACAATTTGTGTAATAGGCCAAATACTTATGGATACTACTAAATTAACCCCAGCACGAATATTAGTAGTATTTGTAACTAGTGGTGTAATACTAGGGGGATTAAATATATACGATTTTGTGATAAAATATGGGAAAGCAGGAGGAAGTATACCACTGCCAGGTTTTGGGTATAGTTTAGCTAAAAGCGTAATGAAGGAAGTAGATGAAGTTGGTCTTATAGGAGCATTTACGGGCGGTATAAAGGGTACTGCAGGTGGAATCACTGCTGCAATTTTCTTTGGGTATATTATGGCTTTAATATTTAATCCTAAAAGTAAAGGGTAAAAAAACTACTATCAA
>NZ_JAENWL010000095.1 GCF_016650095.1 Clostridium sp.
CAAATGAAATTAGCGATATTTTAGATAGAAAAGAAAGAAAATATTCAGGACATATTGCACCAGCAAAAGGATTATTTTTAGAAGAAGTTAATTATTAAAAACTATTAAGATAATTAGCTTAATATATTTATAAATTAAAAGAGTCATATAAGTTTTAAACTTATATGACTATTTTAATTATTTTTATATAGGCATATACAGTAAACTATAGTATGCCTTCATTTTTCAATATATCTTCAATCTCATCAACTTTTTTAGAAAGAATATAAAAACTCTCTTTTAATAAACCTTTTGGAAGAGGAGTTTTTTTTATAGTTTTCTCTAAAGCATCTACAGTGTTTAGTGCATCATCAATGCCCTTCTGTACTAATTTTAGATTGTCTTCTTTCATTTTTCATTCTCCTTTAACTTATGTTATTTTTTTAGGACACTTAAATCCTAACATTAGTAATTACTAATTTCAAGTTGTGAAAGCCTTTTATTTTATAAAAACTCATAAAACTAACTTTTTTTATTCTTATAAACCTTATCTTTAACCTCTTTCAAAATAGAATCCAGACCTTTAAACTTTAAACCCGGAAAGGCGTTTATAAGCCTTGAATAATCAGGAGACTTTTTAATAACCAAAGAATCATATTTTATTTTCAATTCTTTCATAATATTTTCAATGTCAGATTTTTTCTTACTCATTTTTATTTCAGCAGTCTCTATTAACAGCTCTAATCTAACTTTCAATTCAAATACATTTTTAGTATTATCCAAATTTAATTTAAAATCTGAAAGTTTATCAATTATCTCGAAATATGCTGTATTTAATTGGGCTAACAGCAACTTTAATTTCAATACAGTATTTACAGTAATTATAAAATCAATGAAAAAATATAGAATCGTAATATACGAAAGTATTATGCCTAACCTAGAAGGTATTAAATTCACTAAATATACTATATAGGGATGAATTACCTTCAAAATAAATATGGAAACAAATCCCCAAATTATAGAAAATGATAAGCAAATCCTTCCATGAAGATTGTATGGCTTATCACTATAATCCCACCAAGTACTATTAAATGCAGTTTCTAGAATATAGCCTGTTATATATTCAATAACTGAGGTTAAAAATATAGAACCTAAAAAAAGAAAAATATAATTGGTTTCGATAGGTTTCAGCAAAACAATTATTGACAAAGTACCAAAACCATAAATAGGGCAGAAGGGACCATGGAGGAAGCCTCTGTTAACGAATTCTTTTTTCTTAACTGAAGCGTATACTGTTTCAAGACACCAGCCCATAAAGGAATAAATGATAAAATAATAAAAAAGCTTAAATAAGCTAGAGTTTAATAAAACCGTATTAATCATATTGTAGCTCCTTTTTTAGTTTTTGGGTACATTAAGCAAAAGAATAATAACACAAAAATTATTCTTTTTATTTTATATGAATTAATAATATATTAGTTTGTGCAATTATATAGAAATTACTACATATATATTAATATTATAGCATTATTGGTTATGATTATATCATATAGGGTGGTAATTATAGTACCGAGGGTAATAATTAATTCAAGTTATAGGAGGAACATATATGATAAATATCATTTGGTTTCTAATTTTATCATTAGGAATAATTATTGGAATTATTACAGGAAAAGGAGAAATTTTATCCAAAGCAGTTGTTTCATCAACAACTGGTGCTGTTGAACTCGTAATGGGACTTGTTGGAATGATGTGTCTTTGGTGTGGAATAATGAAAATTGCTGAAAAGAGTGGACTAACTGATAAATTGGCAATGGTACTTAGGCCAATATTAAAACTCATTTTTAAAGAGGCTGGAAAAAACCAGAAAGCAATGTCCAGCATTACCATGAATTTAACAGCAAATATGATGGGACTCTCTAATGCAGCCACACCCTTTGGCATAAAAGCTATGGAAGAGATGAATAAGATTAATAATGAAAAGGACACAGCTAGTAATGATATGGCTTTATTTTTAGTCTTAAATGCAGCCTGCATTCAGCTTCTACCTACAACAGTTATATCTATAAGAGCTGCTTATAATTCGCAAAGTCCAGCAATTATTGTACTTCCCGCGATAATTGCAACAGGTACTGCTGCAGTCTTAGGGGTAGTTTATTGTAAAATTTTACAGAGGTACTTTTAATGAATTAATATTTAAATAATAATACTTAAATTTATAGGGGTAGGTGGAATAGGGTGATCGTAGGTAATTTAGTATCTTACATTTTAAAGGGGATAATTCCAATTATTATTGCGTTTGTAGTAATATACGGAGTTATTAAGAAAGTAAAGGTATATGAGTGTTTTGTTGAAGGAGCAAAGGATGGAATAACTATTTGTCTGAAAATTTTTCCATACCTTTTGGCTATGATTATAGCTGTTAATGTATTTAGAGCTTCTGGAGCTTTAGACTTTTTTATTTATTTAGTAAAACCAGTTGTTGTGTTTATTGGACTCCCACCAGAGGTTGTTCCTTTGGTTTTAATAAAACCACTTTCTGGAAGTGGAGCACTTGGAGTATTTACTGATATTATAAAACAATATGGAGCAGATAGTTACATAGGAAATGTGGCATCTATAATAATGGGCTCAACAGAAACCATTTTTTATACATTGACAGTATATTTTGGAGCAGTAAACATAAAAAATATTAGACATACGCTAGTGGCAGCAATACTAGCAGATATTACAGCAATTATAATGGCGGTTAATTTGGCTAAAATTTTCTTCTAATAACATTTGAGAATCATGAGCAATGACCTAATAACATGAAATATATAGCATATATTGTAAACAAAAGAAAAAGTATGATATTATAATTATACTTAAATAAAATAAGCTAGGTTACACTTAATAAGTGTTATATACTGTAGAAGAATACAAGGAGGTCCCAATATGATTGAGATTAATAGTGTAAATAAGAGCTACAATGGCAAGAACAAAGCTGTAGATAATATAAGTCTAACAATAAGAGATGGAGAAATATTTGGGTTTTTAGGCCCAAATGGAGCAGGCAAAACTACTACCATAAAAATGATTACTGGAATATTAAGTGCTGATAGCGGTGAAATTACTATCAATAGCATTGATATAGAAAAAAATGATTTAAAGGCTAAAAAGCAATTTGGATTTGTGCCAGATAATCCAGACATGTTCTTAAGACTTAAGGGCTTTGAATATTTAAACTTTATGGCAGATATTTATGATGTGCCGAGTATTCTTAGAAAAGAAAGAGTTGAAGCCTTGGCAAATAGATTTGAAATGAATAATGCACTATCAGACCAAATTCAAAGTTATTCTCATGGTATGAGACAAAAAATAATTATCATGGGCGCACTTGTTCACGATCCAGAGGTTTGGATTTTAGATGAACCAATGACGGGCCTTGATCCTAAATCTTCATATGTTTTGAAAGAAATGATGAGAGAACATGCAAATAGTGGTAAAAGTGTATTCTTCTCGACTCATGTCCTAGAAGTAGCTGAAAAACTATGTGACAGGGTTGCTGTTATAAACAAGGGTAAAATATTGTTTTGTGGAACACTAGACGAGCTAAGGGAGCATTTTAAAGACGGTGGGTCCCTTGAAAAGATCTTCTTGGAGATGACTGAAAATGAGTAAATTTATTGCATTAACTAAGGTATTATTAAAAACAGGAACACATTCCTCTAGTAATAAGAATAAAAAGAAAAAGATTAAAGGTATCTTTTTAGGACTATTTTTAATGTTAGCTTTCACACCTATGGTAATAGAGTTTGGAAAGTTTATATCTATGGCGTATGATGGGTTACATTCGATTGGGCAAGAAGCAGTTATATTGGGATTTGGATTATCTGTTGTGAGTGTTGTTATTTTCTTCTTTGGTATCTTTTATGCCATGAGCATATTTTATTTTTCTATGGATGTAGAAAATTTACTGCCACTACCGTTTAAACCATGGCATATTATGGGCGCTAAATTTGCTGTAGTATTAATTTATGAATATCTCACAGAAATTATATTTTTTGCGCCTACGCTAATTGCTTATGGTATAAAGTGTAGTGGAGGTATAGTATATTATACTTATGGAGTTATCATATTCGTGATTTTACCTATAGTTCCGTTAGTAATGGCATCTGTAATTAATATGATTATAATGAGGTTTACGAGTATTGCAAAAAACAAGGATAGGTTTAGAATAGTAGGTGGAATTATAGCTATGTGTTTTGGCGTAGGAACCAATATATATATTCAAAGGTTCTCGCAAGATGTAAGTCAATCAGAAATTACTGAAATGCTTACAAAAGGAAATAACTCGTTGGTAGATTTGGCAACAAAGATATTCCCCAGCACTAAGATAGCTGTAAATAGTCTTACTAATACTGCTAATATTCAGGGCTTTATCAATTTGATTTTATTTGTAGTAATAGCAATAGCTGCATTAATAATATTTATAATATTAGGTGAAGCATTGTATTTTAAAGGCGTTATGGGAGTGTCTGAAACGACCTCAAATAGGAAAATTCTTAGTAATATTGATCTTATTAAGAATACAAAACAAAAATCTTCCAGAGTGGTATATGTACTAAAAGAATTAAAGCTTTTATTTAGGACACCAATTTATTTTATTAATTGTGTGCTTATGAATTTTTTGTGGCCAGTATTTTTACTTATACCGATTCTTGTACAAAAGGGCGGTGCGGTACAGCTTGAGAAGTTAACTAAGTATTTACAAGATGGGAGAAATACCGGAATGGCATTAGGTGTTTTTTTCGCATTTATGGTTTTTACATCTTGCAGTAATGCGATTTCATCTACAGCAATATCACGAGAAGGTAAAAATCTATTTATATTAAAATATATACCTATGAAATATAAAGAGCAACTTATGGCAAAGGTATTATCAGCAGTTGTTTTAGGAATATCTGGTATGATTATGGTAAGTATAATTGGTATAATATTACTTAAGCTACCATTAGAGTTAGTTTTATTATTTATTATAGTGGGTAGCGCAGGAATATTATTTACATCTTTTATAGGGATATTTATTGATTTGAATTTCCCAAAGCTTCAGTGGGATACAGAACAGGAGGCTGTTAAACGGAACCTTAATGTGGTGATTGTTATGATTATTTGTATAGCTTTAGGGGGAGGTACTGTGTTTGTTATTATTCAATTTAAACTAGTTAAATGGATTGCATTCGCTTTAATAGTAGTATTATATGGAGGGTTAGATTTAGTACTATATTACCTACTAGGCACAAAAGGGGTAGAAATGCTAAAAAAAATAGAGCAATAAGTATAATTTTAGGGTTTTAGGTAAAAATATTGACATAGTAGGTTAATTGCAATATAATTATTATTAAATAAATGCAATGATGAGAAGAGTAATAAGTTAAGATGTTAAAAGCGAGCTGAAATGGGTGAAAATCAGTAGCATGGCGACTTATGAACATGGCCTTTAAGCAGATTATGCGAATAAAAAATTTAAAATATTATTTGTGAAAATATATTTATTGAATTTTTTAATAGGATAATACGGGAGCAACCGTTATATTGACAGGTGATGATGGTCACCTATTGAGATCTTTATAGTGATGTAAGGATGAATTAGAGTGGTAAAACGTTAAATACGTCTCTAAACAGAATTCTGATTCTGTTTAGAGATTTTTTTGTTTTCCATTAAATTACAATTAATGGTGATTATTATAAGTTAATAAAAGCATCCAGAAAAACAAGTTAGAGATAACTGACATATCTTATTCATTTTAGAATGAATAAAACTGAAAAATAAATAATTTAAATTTGAGAGGTAGGAAAAAAATTATGAATAAAAAAACTTTTTACATTACTACACCGATTTATTATCCATCAGCAAATTTACACATTGGTAATACCTATACAACAGTAGCGGCGGATGCGATTGCTAGATTTAAAAGACTTACAGGCTATGATGTAATGTTCTTAACAGGAACAGATGAGCATGGTCAAAAGCTTCAAAGAATAGCAGAAGAAAAAGGAGTTACTCCAAAACAATATGTAGATAAAATAGTAGCTGGAATACAAGAATTATGGGGAATAATGGATATAAGTTATGATAAGTTTATAAGAACTACGGATGATTATCATAAAAAAGCTGTTCAAAAGTTATTTAAGCAATTACATGATCAAGGTGATATATATAAAAGTGCATATGAAGGTTGGTACTGCACACCCTGTGAATCTTTCTGGACAGAAACTCAGGCAGTAGATGGAAAATGCCCTGATTGTGGAAGGCCTGTAGAGAAAGCGAAGGAAGAAGCATATTTCTTTAAAATGTCGAAATATGCTGATAGGCTTATAGAATACATTGAAAGTCATCCGGACTTTATTCAACCAGAATCAAGAAAAAATGAAATGTTAAATAACTTCCTAAGGCCAGGTCTTCAAGATTTATGTGTTTCAAGAACGACATTTAACTGGGGAATACCAGTAGAATTTGATCCAGGCCATGTTATATATGTGTGGGTAGATGCTCTATCAAACTATATAACGGCCCTTGGATATAATGGAGAAGATACGTCCCTTTATGAGAAATACTGGCCTGTGGATATACAGTTAATCGGTAAGGACATATTAAGATTCCATACAATTTATTGGCCTATTATGTTAATGGCATTAAACCAACCTCTACCCAAACAAGTATTTGGGCACGGATGGCTTCTTGTTGATGGTGGGGTAAGAATGGCTAAGTCTAGAGGGAATGTAGTAGATCCTGTGGTACTAGTTAATCACTTTGGAGTGGATGCGGTAAGATATTACTTACTACATGAAATACCATTTGGTTCTGATGGAATATTTACTAGTGAAATATTTATAAAGAAAACAAATTCAGACTTAGCTAATGATTTAGGAAATTTATTATCAAGAACGGTAACAATGATAGAAAAATATTTTGATGGAGCTATTCCAGCGCCTAAAGATATAGCTGATGTTGACAATGAGTTAATAGAACTTGCGCTTGCAGTGCCAGGTAAGGTAGAGATAGCTATAGAAAAGTTAAAGATTTCTGAAGCATTGGACCACGTTTGGGCACTTATTAGGCGTACCAATAAGTATATAGATGAAACGACCCCATGGATACTTGGAAAAGATGAATCACAAAAGGGAAGACTAGGTACAGTATTGTACAATCTAGTAGAATCACTAAGAATGACATCAATATTAATATCAGCATTCTTACCAACTACAAGCAAGAAAATAAATGATCAAATAAATGCTGATGTAACTACTTGGGATAGCTTAGCATCTTTTGATGGAACAAGTGCGGGAACAAAAGTTAATAAAGGAGATGTAATGTTTCCAAGAATAGATGTAGAAGCTAAAATAGAAGAGCTTGATAAACTTGTAGAAGAGCAAAGGAAAGCATCACAAAAACCTACTATGGAGCCTTTAAAAGAAGAAATTACTATAGAAGATTTTGAAAAAATAGATATGAGAGTGGTTAAAGTATTAGAATGCGTGCCCATGAAGAAATCTAAAAAACTCCTTAAGTTTAAAGTAGATTTAGGGGGAGAAATAAGGCAGGTAGTTTCGGGAATTGCTCAGAATTATAAACCGGAAGATTTAATTGGAAAGTATGTGGTACTGGTAGCCAATTTAAAGCCTATTACTTTAAGAGGGGAATTATCGCAGGGAATGATAATTTCAGCGTCGTCTCAGGACGATAGTAAGGTATTTACGGTATCGGTGCCTGGTGAGCTACCTACTGGAAGTACAGTAAATTAAAATTAATGACATTTCAGAAGATAATTAATAGCTTCAAAGAAGATAATTAATCTAAAAAGCATGAAGTCCTAGTTAATTAGACTTCATGCTTTTGTAGTTGAATCTGCCTTATTTAAAATAACATAGCCTATTGAATTTTAATAAAGATAGCTTTATAATTAGTTGTTGTAAATACTATGTAGTATTACAAGGGGCAAAACAATTGGCAATTGTTTTGTACTACGAAGAACCGTAAGGGGGAAAAAATAATATGAAATTTATTATAGGTTCCTTAATTGGAGCTATTATCGGGTACATAACCAATTGGTTAGCTATAAAAATGTTGTTTAGACCATATAAAGAGATTAGATTTTTTAAATTTAAAGTGCCATTTACTCCAGGTCTTATTCCCAAGGAAAAATCTAGAATCGCCAAAAGTGTAGGTGAGTCTATAGGGCAACATCTTTTGACTAAGGAAACAATTCTGAAGTCTTTATGCAGTGAAAGTATGAATCAACAATTAGATTCTTGGGTTAAAGATAAAGTATTAGATATAAAAAATAGTAAGAGCACTGTGGAAAATGAGATAAGTGATTTACTAGGTGATGAATATTTTGATTTTATAAAGGATACTAACAAAAATCTTTCTGAATTACTTATAAATTATATAAATGAAGATAATATAAAAAGCAGCATTGTTAAATATGTAAATGCACAAATAATGCTAGAACTGAGTGCTAAACCACAAGTTATCTGTGAAAGTGATTTATACAATTCAATAAAAAATAAAGTATTAAGCGTTGCTATTGAGTATAAGGATTCAGAGAGTTTTTATAAAGCAATTCAACAGATATTAAAAGAGAAGGTAAAAGAGCTAGTAGTTTTAGACAAAAATTTTGAGGATGTTATACCTACTGGGATAATAGACAATGTAAAAGTATATGTTTATGGGAAAAAATACAATATTGCCATGGAAATAAAGAAAACATTGAAAGAAGAAAAAAATAGCAAGAAATTGAGACAAATTGTAGGCGAAACAATAGCGACTAAACTAAGCCCGATGATTGCAATGTTTATGAATGCGGATAGTATTTATGAAAAAGTTGTAGTAGGGATAGATGAATTCTTAGATGATGAGAAAAATCATAATGACATAGCTTTAATAATTAATGATGTGATAGACAAATTGCTCAAGAATTCGATATCTAGTGTGCTTTCAGAACTTCCGAGTGAAGTACTTGACGATGCTATAGAACCTTTAATTAACTTGTTTACAGCAAAAATCACAGATGAAAAGTTTATTAGAAACACCATAGGCATGCTTGAGAATAAGTTTAATAATTACATATCTATTGAAGATCTACTTGAGAAAACAGGCATAGATTATAAAAATACAATAGAAGAACTTATAAAGGGTCGAGTAGAAGCTATGGCGGAAAGTAATTCTGTGAAAACAAAGATTGCAGAAATAGTTTCTGTAATGATTAATAGAGTAGTACATATAGAGATGAGCTCAATATTTAAAGGAAAGGGAGATAAAGTCCCCCAGGCTATTTCTAGAGTAGTTAAAGACCTATACAATAAATTTATAGAGAATAAGGCTTCTGATGTAATTGAAGTGTTAGATGTAGCAAAAATTGTTGAAGATAAAATTAATGAATTTGATGTAGCTTTTTCGGAGAAAATAATATTAGAAATTGCTAGGAAAGAGTTGAATGCTATAACCTGGCTCGGTGCACTACTCGGATCAATTATGGGTATATTAGCTCCTATATTGGGTTCACTTTAATGAATGATGATTTAAGGAGCATGAAAATAAATAGACTAGCATAATGACTTGTTATTTATTTGAATGTCTCTAATAAAGAAAGGATGGTGGAACTGTAATTAAACTTATAAAATTATGAGGCTTAATGCAGTATTAATTATGATATTTGATTCACATGCACATTATGATGATGATGCTTTTAATGAGGATAGAGATATAGTAATTCGAGGGTTGAATGGTAAAGGAGTAATAGGAGTCTTAAATTGCGGTGCATCACTGGATAGCTCAAGAATGTCAGTAGAATTATCTAATAAATATAATTTTATATATTCAGCAGTAGGTGTGCACCCTGAATATGCGGGTATTGTTAATGAGGAAGTTATTTGCGAACTAAAGAATTTAGCAAATTGTCCAAAGGTTAGAGCTATAGGAGAAATAGGATTAGATTATCATTATGAAGAAAACCCACATAGAGAAATTCAAAAGGCAGCATTTAGACTTCAAATGGAGCTGGCACGCGAACTTAAATTACCGGTGGTTATTCACGATAGAGATGCTCACATGGATACTCTAGATATATTAAAAGAATTCCCACAGGTGATAGGCACTATTCACTGCTTCTCTGGCAGTGTTGAATTTGCAAGGGAGTGTTTAAAATTAGGGTATTACATAGGGTTTACTGGAGTTATAACATTTAAAAATGCAAAAAAGACATTAGATGTTGCAAGAGTTGTACCAATGGATAGGATACTAGTAGAAACGGATTGTCCATATATGGCACCAACTCCCCATAGAGGAAAAAGAAATCAATCAGATTATATTCAGTACATAATAGAAAAAATATCAGAAGTTAAAGGTAAAACCATAGAAGAAATTGAAACTGCAACAATTTCCAATATAAAACAATTGTTAAAAGTTTACAAATAGCATATAATGATTATATTCTTTGTATATAGTAATCTTATAAACATGTATTGGTAATTAAAATTTAACGTTAAACATATAATTTAAATGGTAAAGAATATTTTTACTAAATTACCCTTAAGGCTGGGTTAACTAATTTATTTTAGAATTATAATTTAATATTATAATTGTATGCACAAAGATGCATTAACAGTCAAAACCAAGTGTAA
>NZ_JAENWL010000251.1 GCF_016650095.1 Clostridium sp.
ACGTGATTATATTAAGAAAGACACAAGGTCGCAAGGTCAAGTATCTAAAAATCAAATAGTTCAAACGGTTGAAGAAAGTGCATATAATGAAAGTGTTTTTGAAACTAAAAAAAGTGGATATTAGTCATATAAAATAAATAGATAATGAAATGTAATATAACAAAAGAGCAGGTAAATACTTGCTCTTTTGCTATAGTATAATATAAAAGTGTGATATTGTTGTAAATAACAAATAGAAAGGAGTTAATTTATGAAAAAAATGTTTGAAGAATTTGAAATCCATTTAATGGAAGATGAAAAACCATCTATATACTTTAATGAAATAGCTAATAATAAAAACGTATTTACACAGTATCCTTATACATTATTAAGAAGTTTATTAGATACTCCGCAATCTCCACAGCATCATCCAGAAGGGAATGCATGGGATCATACAATGTTAGTTATAGATAACGCAGCACAAGAAAAAGGGTCAAGTGAGAATCCAAGAGCATTTATGTGGGGAGCGTTATTACACGATTTAGGGAAAGCACCTACTACAAAAGTTAGAAAAGGGAAAATAACATCTTATGATCATGACAAGGTTGGTGCAGAGCTTTGCAAAGAATTTCTTGAAGTATTTACGGATGATGGTGAATTTATTAAGCGAGTTACAGCTTTGGTTAGGTGGCATATGCAAACTCTATTTGTAATGAAAGATTTACCTTTTGGAGATGTGAAAAGCATGGCTAAGGAAATATCCATAAGTGAAATTGCATTGTTATCAAAGTGCGATAGGCTTGGTAGAGGTGAAATAAGTGAGAGTAAAATCAAAGAGGAGAAAGAAAATATTAAAGCTTTTATACATAAGTGTGAAGAGTATTTATCATCTTCGAAGTAGTTTACTCTGTGCGTTCAATAATCAAAGTATATATTGTTACAAATGCATTCGCATCGCTAAGTAATTCTAAAATTTATTTTATATATATTTCCTAAAAACCGCAAACTCGCTTTGCTCAAACATGCGATTTTCTTACGCAAACATATATAAAATAAATTAAGAATTACTAAGGCTTGCTCAAATGCATTTTACACAATATATACTTTGATTAGATAAATCACAAATTTAGTAGAAATTAGTTATAGAATATCTACAAAGGTTACATATTTACCTTAAAGATTGTAAACTTGATATGATTAAACAAGAGGTTTTCTTACTCTAAGATAAATAAAATAATTGAGAATTACTAAGAATTGCTCAAATGTATTTTACATAATATAAATTTTTATTAATAAATATCTAATTTAACGGCATTTTAAAAGGAAAGAAGTCTCATATTTCTATAAGTGCGAGTTTAATAGTGTTATAACAAATAGAGAACTTGAGTAGGGGGGATAACAATTGATAATTGTTATCTGCCCAAAGAGGTCTACAAGGAGGTAAATCTTCTTTTTGAATTGTTAATATTGTAGCAACGCAGGTGATGATTCAGGATGATACTAAGAAACTCCTATTAAGTCATAAAACATATGGTATACTTAAAATGTGATCAATGAAAAATATTTAGGGAGTATAAAAGAACTCACGGTCGATTGCGTGAGAATTTATGAAGTTGGAGATGATTATGGTGAGATATGAAGGAGCAGTATATAGACCACCTAGTGAGGCATATAGTCTTATAGTACAAGTTACTATTGGATGTTCACATAATGGGTGTACTTTTTGTGGAATGTATAAAGAAAAGAAGTTTAGAATACGTGATTTAGAGGATATAATGGAAGATTTACAGCAGGCTAAATTAACCTGTGGAGTTGTTAAAAAGGTGTTTTTAGCAGATGGAGATGCTCTAGTTCTTGAAACTAGTAAATTGAAATCAATTTTATTAAAAATAAGAGAATTATTTCCTGAGTGTGCGCGAGTGGGGATTTATGCTACTCCAAATGATATTTTAAGAAAATCTTTAGATGAGCTTCACGAACTAAAGGAACTTGGTATTGGCATTGTTTATCTAGGTGTTGAATCTGGAAGTGATGAAATATTAAAAAGTATAAATAAGGGCGTAACTGCAGAGAAAATGATTATGGCAGGCAAAAAAGTAAAAGAAAGCGGGATAAAGTTGTCTACTACTTTGATTTCAGGTATAGGTGGCAATGAAAAAATCAGTGAAAATGCAATAGAATCTGCGAAACTTATAAGTGCTATAAATCCAGATTATGTAGGCTTTTTAACTTTAATGTTAGAGCCTGGAACCCCTATATATAAAGATATACAGAATGATATTTTTCATTTATTAACACCAGAAGAAATAATGTATGAACTAAGGGAGTTCATTGAAAATGTAGAAGTTACTAACTGTATTTTTAGAAGTAATCATGCCTCAAATTATGTGGCACTTGCGGGTACATTACCACAAGATAAAAATAATTTATTAGAGGACATTGATCTTGCACTAAAAGGGAAACATAAATATAAGCAAGAGGAATATAGAAGGTTATAATCTGACCAAACTAGTATCGTAAGAGCTTGGTAAAACAAAAAAAGGGTGTGGGTATTATGAAGGAAAAAATTCTTAAGCTACTTAAGGATAGTGGAAATGATTTTGTGTCTGGTCAAAAAATTAGTGATGCTTTAGGTGTTAGCCGTGCCGCTATATGGAAATATATCAATATAATTAAAGAGGATGGCTACGAAATTGAAGCAATTTCAAGAAAGGGTTATAGAATACTTTCCTCACCGGATATACTTACATTTGAAGAGGTTAAAAGCTTTCTCAGTACAGAATATATAGGTAAAAATATTATTTACTATGATTCTATAGGGTCAACCAATTCTAAAGCTAAGGAACTAGCTGAAATTGGACAAGAACATGGTACAGTTATAATAAGTGAAGAACAAACAACAGGGCGTGGACGGCTAGGACGAAATTGGGTATCTCCTAAACATAAGGGCATATGGATTTCAATAATACTTAGACCAAACATAATAACGGAAAATATATCACAAATAACTTTACTTGGGGCAGCAGCTGTCCAAAAGGCTATTATGAAAATGGGAATTAAAACTAGTATTAAATGGCCTAATGATATAGTACTTAATGGTAGAAAAGTATGTGGTATTTTAACAGAAATGAGTGGAGAAATAAATCATATTAATTATCTTACTATGGGAATTGGTATAAATGTAAACTTAGAAGAAGATGATATACCAATTGATCTGAAAGATGTAGCTACTTCACTTAAATTGGAGAGCGGTAAATATATGGACAGGAAGATTTTGCTTGCTAATGTATTAAATAATTTTGAAGAGTTGTATAATGATTTTGTGCAAAATGGTGATATAAAAGAAACTATAGAGGTTTGTAGAAAGAACTCTATGCTTATAGGGAAAGAAATTAAACTAAATAGTAGAGGAAAAGTAAGAACGGCTAAAGCAATAGATATAGGTGATAAAGGAGAATTAGTTATTGAAAATGATAAAGGAATCATAGAATATATTGTTTCTGGCGAAGTTTCTATTACAGGAATTTATGGACATAATAAGTAAATTACACTATCATATTAATTAGATTAACGGTATAATGTGGTTAATAAGTTTGAAAGGAGATTGGTTATGGAAGATAATAAAATTATAACAATGTTAGATGAAGATGGAGAAAAGGTTGATTTTGAATTAGTCGAAATCATTGAATTTGATGAAAATAAATACGCTTTATTAGCTCCTGTAGGAGAAGAAGAGGATGCTTTTGTTTATAAAATTGAGAATGTAGGCGGTAAAGAAGAATATATTGCAGTAGAAGATGAAGAGGAATTTGCTAAAGTATTAGAAGAATACGAATCAACTTTTTCTGAAGAATAATAGGGAAATAAACCATTAAGGATTATCGCCCATAACCAATAAACCTTCAAGGTTTATTGGTTTTTTATTATAAATATATTTAGTTAAGATAAAATAGAAATAGGCACATGAAAACAGATTAGGTTAGAATAGTTAATTGTAATTTATATGAATAAATTCTGTTGATAGGAGGTAAAATTTTGAATCTAGTAGAGATTAATATGGAAGCACTTATAGAAACAATTTCACATGTTGATGACAATTTAGGGAAAAGCTTTCTAGACGTAATTACTGGTGAGGTTATATATATTCCCACAGAAGTAAGTTTAGCCTTGGAAAATGGAACTTTAAAAGAAAATATTTTTGATAATTGGTTAAAAGAATTTGTTAGCACTGCTATACTTATTAGTGAAGATGAGGCTAATAGATATTTGAGAACTCCTCTGTTAGAGGAACAGTTCTATATAAGTGCAATGACGGATTATGTTAATGGTATAACTTGTAATTCTGATTTGAAATTAGAATTACAAAAGGCATTGAATAAGGATGAACCTATAAAACATTTTAAACATGTTCTAATGGATAAACAAAATGAAACAGATGGGTGCGAAACCGATGAATGGTATAAATATGAAGACAATTGTATAAATGTATTTGTTAGTGAGTGGTTAAAGTCAAATGGTATTGAGCTAAAGTACTTAAATTAAAACAATTAAAGGTGAAACATGGTATATGTAATATGCATATATCATATTTTAATTATAATAGAATATGATAAAGTTATTTGGGGGTGTATACATGTCAGTATATGAAGTAGCAATAAGACTTGCGCTTGCAGTTGCAGTTGGTGGCTTAATTGGGTATGAGAGAGAACATAAAAATAGGCCAGCTGGTTTTAGAACGCATATTCTAGTATGTTTGGGTGCGGCTATTACCTCAATGATACAATTATATTCAATTCAAGAAATGACCAATATGATAATGTGGCATCCAGAACTCCAAACTGCTATGAAAGTAGATATTGGAAGACTTGGGGCGCAAGTTATAACAGGAGTAGGATTTTTAGGAGCAGGCACTATTATTCATGAGAAGGGGTCAATAAAAGGGCTTACTACTGCTGCGAGTATATGGACAGTGGCATGTATTGGGCTTGCGGTTGGTCTAGGTTATTACACCTTGTCTATATTATCAACTATAGTTGTTTTTATAGTATTAGTATATCTTAAAACTTTTGAAGCTAAGCTTTTTAAAAACACTAACATTCTTAAAATAGAAATCCAATATGGTAACAAGAAAAACATGGTAGAAAAATTAGAAGAGTACTTTGATGGTATGAGTATTAAAGTTAAAAATATAGAATTTTTAATTGGGGATGACGATGAAGAAGAAGATTTAGAATATAGTACAACAATGTATACAATTTTAGCACCTAGGCATATTAAAAGTAGTGGAATTGTGCAAAAATTATGTACTTTTGAAGAAATACACAAAGTAACTATATTATGATGAAAAAATAAGGATTAGAAATTTACTTATTTATATACTGTATATATTATAAGGACCTCAATTATTAATATAAGAATTAATGTATAAAGTAGTTTTTTAAATTTACTCATAATTATCACCCCCTTATATTGTATGTCAAAGGGGGTGATAACATAATTAAAATAAAAGAAAATTATTATCAGAAATCTATAAAACAAAAGAGAGCACTTATCAATAAGTGCTCTCAGACTGTTGACAAACATAAAATGTTAAATATCCCAATTTTAATTGGGATATTTTTTTGTTGGCAAAAAGGATTTTGGGCCATCAATGTCGAATATATATAGTATACAAACTTTATAATTCGGAGGGTTTAATTATGAT
>NZ_JAENWL010000346.1 GCF_016650095.1 Clostridium sp.
AGTAAACACATTAATAAAATTTGCATTCTTTAGCACCAAATCTGATTTAACCCTACCCATAGCAGCATCAATGTTTTTCCTAATCTGATCCATGCACTTTCCCCCTTAAGTAATTTGTATGAGATCCCTTTATAATCTTTATCTTGTTATTTTTCTTATTCTTTATATTAAATTATTACGAAAAGGGTTACAGTATTCCTTTTTGCTAAGTTTATTATGAAATTTCTACGGAGTGGCTTGCAATAAGAAGCGAGAAACAATTGAAATTTGATTTAGAAATTCTTCTTTTGCGAGTGTAAAATTCTTGTGAGACTGACAGGATGTCAGTCTAGCGAATCTGAGGCAGGACGCCGAATATGAGCGCCAGAGAATTTTATACGAGCAAAAGATTAGAATTTCTTAATCGAATTTCTTATTTGGAGTTCGTTTGCAAGGCCCGCAGTAGAAATTCTTATATATTATCTGATCAAATAAAAAAAACACAGCTATTGCTGTGTTCACAACTATTCTTCTACTATTTTTTGTACTATTTCCTCTTCCACTTTTACTGGTAATTTATTATACCAATCTACATATATATAAAACAAACTTACGACATCTTGTTCATTATATAATAGTATTTTATCTATTTTCTCCTGAGGCATTCTATTTATATAATCATCATCTTTTACTATCTTACCAAAGGTTTTAGCTAAATTTGATCCACTTATTAATTCGCTTTCGCGATCAATTTCAAATATCTTTTCTAGTGCTTTAAGTCCGATGCAAGTTCCTTCCGCTTTTTCATAACATTTTTGTAAATCTATTTCTCCAAAATACCCCTCTAGTACGAAGTCTGTTTTATGCGCCTTTAATAAATAGTTTATAACTGTAAAATCATTGTTTCCTGAAAACGTAACAATGTATTTTTTATTATACTTCATTTTCATTTCTTCAAAATAATTTTTAGCTAAAGATAATATTTCTATAGCATCTTTTTTATTTTCTGCCATATATTGTGTAACCTTTAACTCATTCGAAATCTCATCATAAAAGCAGCACCCAAACACTCCAATACAAATGGGTTTTTTATAAATGTAATGTTCTAAATCAAAAAACAATGCATCTTTAAAGAGTTGTTTATTTCCGTCTATGGCAAGTGAACCTTCCGTTGAAATTTCTCCCACCTTAATACTATTAAGTTTTGTAATCACAATATCACTCTTTTCTACTAAATTTACGAACTTTTTACTAAGCTTTCTAACTTTTATTAAGTTTACTAAAAAGCAAAACAGTAAATTTGCACAAATCTAATTTAAAACTCTGCTCTTCTTATATGTTATCACATTTTCTCTATTATATGAAAGTATTTTAAAAACTTTATAAATTATACCGTTGTTTTATATTGACACTAATAGATAACCATGCTAAAATGATATTGAGAATTATTTTCATTAAGGAGTGATTATTATGAGCATCTACGATTTAAAGCCAGGAGATAAAGCACTAATTCATTCAATTTGTGGGGATGAGAAGTTCGCTAAAAGATTACTCGCACTAGGTTTCATAGAAGGTACCGAAGTAACTTTAAAAGCTACTGCACCTCTAGGAGATCCTATAATTCTAAATTTACGCGGTTTCAATTTAGCCATTAGAAAAAATGACGCTAAAAATATATATATTAAACAGGCCTAATTATTATCCAAGAAGCAAAAAATCGTACTAGAGAAATACACGAGACATAATAAGGAGGATTTAAATGATCACTGCTGCACTATTAGGAAATCCTAATGTTGGTAAAACTACTTTATTCAATGCACTTACAGGTTCTAACCAATACGTGGGGAATTGGGCGGGAGTAACGGTCGAGAAAAAAGAAGGGATTATAGATAACAAGATAACAATTGTTGACTTACCTGGTATTTATGCCATGGATACTTATTCAAACGAAGAAAAAGTTTCCAAGGAATTTTTACAAAACGGTAACGTGGATGTAATCATAAATATTGTTGATGCATCAAGTCTTGATAGAAATTTATACCTTACAACTCAATTAAAGCAATTTAACAAACCAATAATTTTAGTACTAAACATGGTCGACGTAGCACTATCTAAGGGAATAGACATTGACTATACTATATTATCACAAAAACTAGGGGTAACAATAATACCTATAGTAGCTTCAAAAGGCATAGGTATTTCTGATGTTAAAAGTTGCTTACTCAAAAAAGATTATGTTACTGAGTCTTCAAATAGCCTAAAATTTAAAGATGAAAAAGAAACTTATGCTTATATTGAAGTTTTATTAAAATCCTGCACTAATAAAAAAAATCATAATAAAGTTTCTATTACAGAAAAAATAGATAAAATCGTGCTTAATAGATTACTTGCTTATCCACTATTTTTCGGACTTTTATTTTTAATTTTTATGTTTACCTTCAATTGGGCAGGACAACCTTTGGCTAATTTACTAGATAACTTGCTTAATGATTTATTTGTTCCATTTTTAAGTAATCTACTTGCGAGTAACAGTTCATGGTTTTCTTCTCTTATAATTGATGGTATCGTAGCTGGAGTAGGTTCCGTAGTAGTATTTTTACCAGTTATATTGGCATTATTCTTAGGTGTTTCTTTTTTGGAAGACAGTGGATACATGGCAAGAGCTGCTTTTATAATGGATAAATTGATGAGAAAAATGGGTTTATCAGGTAAAGCATTCATTCCATTAATTGTTGGTTTCGGTTGTTCTGTGCCAGGAATAATGTCTGCTAGAACTTTAGAGAGTGATAAAGACAGAAAATTAACTGCACTTTTAGTGCCCCTTATGTCCTGCAATGCTAGGCTTCCTGTTTATGCATTGTTTGCATCGGTATTTTTCCCAGGGAGAGAAACACTCATGGTATTTTCATTATACTTAATGGGTATTGGACTCGCCTTTGGCCTAGGCCTTCTATTTAAAAACACAATATTTAAAAAGGATGAAGAACCTTTTATTATAGAATTACCAGAATACAAATTACCAGAACTAAAGAGTTTATTAATACACACTTGGGATAAAGGTAAAGGTTTTTTGAAGAAAGCCGGAACTATAATCTTCTCGATTTCCGTATTAGTATGGTTTTTATCGAATTTTAACACTTCAGGTATGGTTGATATTAACTCTAGCTTCCTCGCAGCTATAGGAAGATTTATAAATCCAATATTTATCCCACTTGGATTTGCTTCATGGCAAAATTCAGTATCACTACTAACTGGTCTTATGGCTAAAGAAGTAGTTGTGGGTACTATGGGTGTTATATATGGTGGCAATTTAAAACATATCTTAGCCAATTATTTTACGCCTCTATCCGCTTATAGTTTCTTAGTTTTTGTATTACTCTACACTCCTTGTGTATCAGTAATAGCAACTATGAGAAAAGAATACGGAAACAAAATGGCAATTTTTTCTTTAACCTATCAATTAATACTTGCTTGGATAGTTTCTTTCATAATATTTAATGTAGGTAGCCTTTTTATTCACTAGCATGCTAGTAGTCACTAACATTCTATAGTGGATAATAAGAAGATATATAGTATAAAATATAAAGAGGTGATGACCAGTGGAATTTATAATTGTTGGTATGATTGTTATTGCAGCTGGATATATATTATATTCCAGCATAAAAAAACAAGCAAATGGTGATTGTGGTTGTGGAAATGGCTGTAAGGGCTGCAGTCATGGTTGCGAGACAAAGCCATTTATTAAGAATGATAATAAAATCAAATAGAAAAAGTGGTATTGTACATCAATGTACAATACCACTTTTTTAAAGATGGCTGTTAACTGTTTTTAGTGGCTGATCTGTATTTCTATTATTCAAATGAGCCATTTGTTTTTTAGCAAATTTTTCTTTCCTTTTAAGCTCCAAGTCATTTTCAATAGTGTTAATTACTTTGAAAATCTTAGGTAAATTTACAACATCTTCGTAATTGTGCAACATGAGGATTTCCGTCAATTTCTCATCATGTTTTACTAGGTATTTATTGTACAGTTCAACCCACTTAGCTCCATTTATTTCATCTTGCCTTTTAATACCAGTAAACTGCTCTACACTTTTTAAACTACA
>NZ_JAENWL010000131.1 GCF_016650095.1 Clostridium sp.
TAAAAAAAGGTGAAGGTTTAAAAACTGCAATATTAATAGGTATTTCTATGACAGGATCTTTCTTAGCAGGTATGATGTATGTAAATATGAAGTATATTGTAGAAAAAAGCATGCCAATATTGTCATACATTAATCCAGCAGCGCTTATTACCGATGGATTTTACACCTTATATTATTATAATACCCACCAAAGATTTTTTATAAATATTTCTCTCCTAACTGTTTTATCCATAGTGTTTTGTACAATAACCTATTTCGTTATAAGGAGGCAAAGGTATGCCAGTCTTTAAAGTTTATTTTAAAATAATTAGAGCAAATATGGGACAAATGAATGGCTTATTGTTTTGTATTAATGCCCTTGTGTTTACTGTAGCAGCATTAAGTATAAGTTACCTTGTAGGCCTTTTAATAAAAAATAGAAACGCTTAATCCTCCATTGCCAATATCTTATCACTAGGATTTTCCTTCATAAGTGGAGTATTTGTACCGCAATTTCTATTGAGTGATAAAGCTTTAGCAATAGCTAGCTTTACTCCTACCTATTGGTATGTAAAAGCCAACAATGTGATAGGTTCACTTTCAAGTTTCAGTTTTGATAATCTTTCGGAAGTATTTACTTATATGCTCATCGAACTTGGTTTTGCCATAGATATTTTTTCAGTAGCCTTAGTTGTAAGCAAACAAAAAAGAATAACTAACAGTTAATTTGTATGAAATTGTACCACTACTCTCTCAAATTTCAAAAATAAGTGAAATATGGTATTTTAACTGTGACATTTCTAGAGTTTTAACGTTTATTTAATGAAGGGGGGCGCTGCATGAATTCTGATGGAATTAAAATGCTTTATAATTTATATTCGCGGCAGGTTTATATTTACGCTTTTTCCCTTTGTAAAAACAGACATCTTGCAGAAGATCTTATGCAAGACGCCTTTGTAAAAGCGATGCTTTCACTGGAGTGCTCTCACGGTAATGTTAAGGCTTGGTTATTTAGAGTCTGCAGAAATTTGTGGATTGACCATGTGAGAAAGAGTAAGCACCTTTCTGATATAGCGATTGAGAATATTCATATTGAAGATACTTCTTCAGGTTTTTTGGATGATATTATCCAAGCAGAAAAAGCACTCAAGATGTATAAAACTATATTATCTATGTCATCCCTCTTAAGGGAAGTTCTCATCCTTTATTATTATCTGGAATTACCACAGAATAAAATTTCAGAAATAATGAATATATCTAATGGAGCAGTTCGTACTTTGCTTTACAGAGCAAGAAATAAACTTAAAACTATGGTGGAGGAGAATATTTATGAAATTTAGAGAGTTGTTTGAAAGGTATATAAATAAGAAGGCAAGTCCACAAGAGGTAGAAATAGTTGAAAATGAAATAGAAAAAAATGAGATTATAAATGATTATCTGGCAGACAGTATTGATAAAAGTTTCTTAAAAGACAATGGTTCATGCGATGAAGATAGTTATTCTGAATCTTATAATTTTACTGATAATAGCAATACGGAAATCTTGGAATCAATTCAAAGGGCTATTAATAAAAAATTTCGAAGGGTAGCGTTATATTCAGTTATAGCTGTTTTTTCATTTTTTCTAGTATTAAGGTTTGCTGTGTCACCATTAGTTAATAAGGTATATTACAATCCGAGTCAAATTCTAGGACAATTCAGTAACAAGTTTTTTGTAGATATAGCTGTTTTCACTGAGCTTCATTTCCCAGGAATTCTTACAATTAGTAATACCTCCGAGCCACTGGGATTCGGAAGTTATAACTTTAGAATAAGTCAGTCAAATACCTTTAGAAATTACAATCAAATATATGAAGGAAAATTAGAAAGAGGAAAAATGAAATATATGCAGCCCGATTTTTATCAGTATGCGATTTTAAATGTCTTTCGCTACGGAGTATATCCCTTCCAGGATGCTACACCGAATGGTGATAGTATTGATGTCAAGGAACTTGGGGCCATGCCAGATTCTGCAAACGCAAAGGTATATGTCTCATTTAAAGAGGACATGACGATGGCAGATCTTTCTTCCCTTATAAAGGAGTATAATGGTCTATATTTTTCATGGGTAGGAGTAAGAAACTCACCAAAGGATATTCAGAGGCTTCCACAGTTTGGCTTTGAGCCAACTGGGCAAGGAATATTTATGCTCAAAGGAACTGTTGATGATGAGAAATATCCTTATTTTGAAATTGGATATGGAAGTAGTCCATTTGCAGAAGATGTTATGGAAACTCATTTTAAGAGTCTTGTAAAGTTATTAGAGATAGTAAAGACTTTTTAAAGCTTTTAAACACAGATTCAGAGACTTATAAAGATGTTCTAGAATATGTTGAAAAAAATGGCGTTAAATCCTACGGAGTTCTAGTTCAAGGAAGAACTAATGAAATCCTTAAGCTCAGAAAGCACCCTGCTGTGGATAGTATAAGCGTAGAAGATATAAAGCTTTCATCTTACTCAAGGTAGTTGTCTAGTAGTTTATGCCGCTTATGTTCTATATAATAAACAAAAGACGCTGTCTCATCTAAAAATTAATTTCTAGATGAGACAGCATCTTTATTTACTTAACAAATGTTCCATCATCAATCTCTCTAAATGCTTGCTTAAGTTCTTCCTGGGTATTCATTACAATAGGTCCACCCCAGGCAATTGGTTCATTTAATTTTCCTCCTGAAAATAGAAGGAAACGAAGCCCTTTTTCTGATGCTCTAGCTACCAGTTCCTCACCATTATTAAAAAGCACTGCCCTTCTACTAGAAATCAAATTCTCGCAAGAATTTTCAAACCAGCCTTCACCCTCAACGATATAAATAAACAAATTTGCGTCACTCGTTGTCTCTAATTGCCATTGTGCACCAGCTTTCATATTCACGTCGAGGAACAGCATTTTCACATAGTCACCCTGCACAGCTCCTACATTATCTTTATAATATCCAGAAACAACCCCAATATTGCAGCCATCTTCCTCAATTTTGGGCACCATGTCTGCTCTGATATCTCGGTACTTTGGCGTTGTCATTTTATCTTTTCGTGGTAAATTAAGCCAAAGCTGAACACCTAGCATTCTATCACATGGTTGTGGCATTTCTTGATGTAGAATACCACCACCCGCCGTCATCCATTGGCAACAACCATCTAATATGTTTCCTTTGTTTCCTAAACTGTCTATGTGCTCTATGTCTCCGTTTATAAGGTATGTAACTGTTTCGATTCCTCTATGAGGATGCCACGGAAACCCTTTGCTGTAATCAGCTGGGTCTGAGGAGTCAAAAGCATCTAACATTAAAAACGGATCAAATTCCACAGTATCTGGTAAACTAATCACCCTAACAAGTTTGACTCCAGCTCCGTCATATTGAGTGGTTCCGGTTACTACTTTACGTATTGTCCTAGTTTGCATAATATCCTTCCTCCCTATTTATTTTTTTAGTAAATTCCTAATATCAGCTTTTATCTTTGCTGGAACTACCGTTGATGCATATCTCTTAATTACATTTCCATCTGTATCTAATAAAAACTTAGTAAAATTCCATTTTATCTCCTTACTTAGAAAACCCTTTGCTTCATTCTTTAAATATTTATATAGCGGATGTGCATTTTCTCCATTAACATCTATTTTTTCAAACATAGTAAAACTAACTCCATAGTTTAGAAGGCAAAAATTTTGTATTTCTTCATTAGTCCCAGAATCTTGATTTGCAAATTGATTACAAGGAAACCCTAAGATTTCGAAACCTTGTTCTTTATATTCCACATATAGTTCTTCAAGTCCTTTAAACTGAGGTGTTAACCCACACTTACTTGCTGTGTTTACGATTAAAACTACTTTACCTTTGTACTGTTCCATCAATACATCCTTACCATCCATTTCTTTTGCTGAAAAATCATAAAAGCTCATATACTACACTTCCTTTCTGTTATATCTAAAGAACTACGTATTTTTAACTTAATATTATTTTACATCAACAAGTTCATATTCATTACTACCTAAGCCTATTTTTTCTGCATAATCAAGAGTAGATCTTCCTCTTCTAAATACAGTTTTCCCATTATTTTTATCTATGACATCAAGGCAGGCCCTATCAATGGCTACCGGATCAGTGGACGCAAAAACTCCAACGTCCGCTACAATTGGTTTCATGTTATGCCCGTCACAATCGCAGTTTCTAGTTATATTAAAAGCAAAAGTTATATAAATATTATTTTTATTAAGTGACGCTGCATAAGCATATTCTGCAAGCCTTTCATTAAAAGACTTTGTAATGGATGCAAACCAACTATTAGAGATAGCACCATATGGACATATTGCCATACATGAAGCACAACCAACACATTTATCTTTATCAATTTTCGCTTTTTTATCCACAATTATTGCATTCTCAGGGCATATTTTTGCACAGGCATTGCATGCTTTACATTTTAAAAAACTTATCTTAGGTATTGAGTTTGCATGTTGTGCAAGTTTTCCACCTCTTGATGCACAACCCATTCCAAGTTGCTTTATAGCCCCACCAAATCCAGCAAGTACATGTCCTTTAAAATGACTTATAACAATTATCTGTCTTTTGTTAGCAATTTGTTTTCCTATTTTACACTTATTAAAATTCTTTTTATTTATCTCAACCTCTTCAAAATCTTCACCATGTTCTCCATCGGCTATTATTATAGGGAGCTGCGTAAAACCATGTTCCTGCGCAAGTTTTAAATGCTTTTCTTTTGTAGTTCTTTCTCCTCTGTAGAGAACATTAGTCTCAATATACGCACTCTCTATGTCTTTTCCCTTTAAATAATTTATTATTCCAGAAAAATTTTCTGATCCAATAAAAGTTTTATTTCCCTTTTCACCAAAATGAACTTTAATGGGTATGAATTTTTCAAGACTTATCTTTTCTTGTTTCACTATCTCCTCTAAAAGTTCACTAGCAGCATTACTTATCTCTTCTGTTTTTGAAATCGAATCAATAGCTTTAAAATACACCTTATTCACAGCATAACCCTCCAGAATAAAAATTATTTTTTCATTTCTTAACTTCCTTTAAAATTGAACTTAGCTCATCCAAAGCTGAAATCATTTTATCCGCCTTTTCTGGCTCGAGTCCTCCCACAACTACATCGTTGAATCTATCATTAATGCACGCTACATCAATACACTCTAAGCACTTAGTAGATATAGATAATTCAACCATTCTCCTGTTTTCCTTTGGTATTTCCCGAGTCACATATTCTCTATTAACAAGTTGATCTACTATCCTTGAAACTGAACTTTTAGGAAACTCTATCTTTTCACTAAGTTCATTAAGTGACAACGTTTTATTTTCATATAACTCAAACATTATCATCATTTCAGGTATAGTAAGTTCAAATTCCTCCGCAATGGACTTTAAACACCCTTGAATAGATTTAAATAAAGAAATCAATTTTTCCGCACAACTTCCGGAATAACACATAATAACACTTCCTTTTACTTATGAAATAATTCCTTAACCACTACATCTGGATGATGATAACGGCCTCTATTTACAGTTACTTTTTTATATTGAATCGATTTTTGTGGACACCACTGCATACACGCAACGCATTGCTCACATTTATGTTGCCATACTGGTTTATCCTCATTCATTTTTATATTATTAGCTGGACACACTTTTAAACAGATACCACAGCCATTACATTTTTCGTCCGTCCAGAAATTTTTATCTTTTCCATAAGGCTTAAAGCTACTGTACATCATCCCACCAACAGTCTCCATTATGGTCTCGCCTACCCCACTAACTTTAACTATTTCATTTTCATTTATACTTTTAACAATTCCAGTGATTTTTTCTTCTTCATTTTTAAAATTTTCTTTTTGTTTTGTCTCTGAAAAAGGTGGATACAATACTTGATAATTTCCTGGCATCTTCATTTTAAAAGCTGCTGAAAGTTTAAGACCTTTATTAGTTAAAATCTTTTCCAATTGAGCAATAGCGGCACCCGCTGCTGCGCCAAAGGTCACAACAGTATAAACATATGCCTCCTTAGGTATATTAACTTTTTCGATAAATTCTTTTACTAAAAGAGGCATACCAGAAACGTATACCGGAAAAATAATCCCAATTTTAGTTGAAATTGTATTATTAATTTTCATATTATCTTTGCAAATTTGTATAATTTCAGTATCTTTTAATCCAGCTGCAATATCCTTTGCTACCTTTAAAGAATTACCTGTACCACTAAAACAGTAAATTGTTGTTTTCATATAAAAACGCTCCTATACTCAATATTATTTTGCTTAAAACAGTTCCATTTGGAACTATTCCATAATATATAATAATATTATATAAGATTGTTACTGTCAAGTATTCTTACTGAATATATACTTTATACTCTTTCCCACTACTCTTAACCACTATCTTCACATAGGCCTTACTCTCTCCAATTGGAGGTGTGTTATAGTCTTGTAATCCTCCTGCAGATGAACCTGGAAGGTCTTTATATTCCTTCCCATCAATAAATATGGAAACCTCCGTGGCAAAGAAATTTAAATCTGAAACAATGCTTAAGTCTCCATAAGTGGCCCCTTTTGTAAAGGTTCTAAATCTAATTTTTTCTCCTTCTTCTTGAAAATCTTTATCTATATGAATTACTTCACTAAGAGATTTAATATTTTTACTATCATTAACTTTAAAGCTAACCTCTTCCCCATTTGAAAGATAGCAAACAATATACATTGAATCTACAAAGCTTTCACTTTTATAAGAGTAAGAATAAGCATTATATGAATACATAAATCTATTACCAAGCCATAATCCTGGTATTTCTATAAACGATTTTTCATCCCTTAAATTTTTCTTAACCTCAACAGCAACTAGCTTATCTTTTCCTTTTACACCAACATTAAAATCCAATTTATTTAGATCTATTAATACATCATTTACCCTTATTTGGGTATCACCAGAAGACTTTTCTTCATTTAAATTTATAACATATTTCTTATTCTGCTTCTCTACAAATGAAATATTCCATCCATTTCTAGTATTTATCATATAATTGAAGCTAAATATAACAATAACTACAGCTACTATTTTTATTAATATTACTTTAATTTTATTTTCCCTAATGTCTACTACTAAAGCTTTGATGAATTTATATATTGAAATAATAATTAATGCTAAGACTATTAATAAAACAGTAAATTTTAATACTACTGAAAATACTAAAGACATAATTTACACTCCCCTACAATGATAATTTACTTATGAACCCTAAACTTAACCTGCCAATTTCCATAAATATTTCTTTTCTTTTTAACATCGTACTGTAATTCACTATCTTTTGTTGTTACTGTCATATTCCCTACTTCCATAGCAGTTATTCTAACTGTTAGGCCCGTTACATAAAACTTTAAGGGTTCTATCTCCATTATTGCTTTAATTTCACCATCATCATTTACACTTCGTAATGTAATTCCTGAACCAATATGTCGATATTTTATTCCTAGTTGGTCTTGAAATGTTATTGTATTCCTATCTAAAACAGGCATAGCATAATTCGTTCCCTTCTTTTTATCTGCTTTAACTGTGAATAATATTGTTGTGCTATCTAGTTTATTTATAATTGCATCTACAGTAAATGTAGTATCCTTCATAGTACTACTTTTTTCTATCATCTCACCTTTGTAATTGCTATATTTTGTAGCAATATCTGGGTCCAATTGCTTATACTTATCAAGAAAAGAGTTTCCCACTATATACTGAGCCGCTACTGGTATTCCCCATACAAGTACAAATATCATACAGACAGCCGTTGCATATCTTGAAAACTTTTTTATTCCTCTGCTTTTTATCGTGTTCACTACCTTCAGTGATAGTTCCTGTGGCATTTGAATTTCCTCAGCTAAATTCGCAAACTCCTTCATATCATCTATGAGTAGTAGCTTTAACTTATCATATTCCTTCCTGCAATTAGAGCAGTTATTAATATGCTCTCTTAATTCACTAGTCTTTTCATTATCTAATTCATCATAAATAAATTCATAAAGTCTATCCTTTACTTCATCACAGAGCATTATTATTCACCTCACTCAATTCCTTTAGCTTTTTAATTGCAAAGTTTAATCTTGATTTTACCGTTCCAAGTGGAATGTCTAAGATAGTTGATATTTCTACTAATTTGTAATCTCCAAAATACTTGAGTCTTATTACATCCTTATATTTTTCATCTATTTTGTTTAATAAATTAATTAAATAGATTTTATTTTCAACTTTTTCATAATCAGTTGTATATTTACCTTCATTAAGTAATCTTATATCTATGACCTTAGCATCATAGGGTTGAAAATTTATTATTTTGTTTCTTCGTAAAATCTCTCTGCACCTATTCACTAATATAGTAGTAATCCACGAGTTAAATTTTTCTTTATCTTTTAGCTTATATATGTTTTTATAAGCTGTAACTACAGCATCCTGCACTGCATCTGTTGCATAGTTTTCGTCCTTAAAATAACTATAAGCTATTTTGTATAACATTTTTAACCGTCCATCTAAAAGTTGTAGGAACTCCGCTTCTTCCATCTTGCCTAAATTAAAAATTCTTTCAAACATACCGACCCTCTCTTTCAACTGCAGTGATACTATAATATCTAATTTAAATGTTATAGTAGTTAGATGTTTAGAACAAGTAAAAA
Organism: Clostridium sp.; assembly: GCF_016650095.1. Lineage (GTDB taxonomy): Bacteria > Bacillota > Clostridia > Clostridiales > Clostridiaceae > Clostridium_AD. The sequence goes on from NZ_JAENWL010000131.1 coordinate 8,683, forward strand.
GTTCGATTGTTTTAATATTATTTTCAATGCTAATAATA
>NZ_JAENWL010000248.1 GCF_016650095.1 Clostridium sp.
ATCTATTCTAGCTGCTCTCATCTATTCTAGCTGCTCACACTATAATTTGGTGCTTCTTTTGTAATGGATACATCATGTGGATGACTTTCGCGTAATCCAGCTGATGACTGAACAATAAATGTTGAAGTCTCAAATAATTTCTCTAGGTTTGCTGATCCTAAATATCCCATTCCTGAACGTATACCACCTATCATCTGAAATATAGTTTCTATAACAGTTCCTTTAAAGGGTAATCTTCCTTCTACCCCTTCTGGAACTAGCTTTTTATTTCCTTCTTGAAAATATCTGTCCTTGCTTCCTGAGGCCATAGCACTTAAAGAACCCATACCTCTATATACCTTATAGCTTCTTCCTTGATATATTTCCATTTCACCTGGAGCTTCTTCGCATCCTGCAAACATAGAACCCATCATTACAACTTTAGCTCCTGCCGCTAGTGCCTTAACTATGTCTCCTGAGTATTTTATACCACCGTCTGCAATTACAGGTATTCCATATTTATTCGCCTCTTCAGCGCAATCCATAACCGCTGTAAGTTGTGGGACTCCCACTCCTGCTACAATTCTTGTAGTACAAATGGATCCAGGTCCTATCCCAACTTTTACGCAATCCGCCCCTGCCTCAATTAGATCTCTTGTTGCCTCAGCAGTTGCAATATTGCCTGCTATTATTTGAATTTCTGGGTAAACAGACTTTATTCTGCGCACAGCATCCATTACTCCTAAAGAATGTCCATGAGCTGTATCTATAGTTAATACATCTACTCCAGCCTTTACTAAGGCAGCTATTCGTTCCATCATGTCTGCAGTTACGCCAACAGCTGCACCACATAATAATCTTCCCCTAGAATCCTTTGCAGCATTAGGAAATTTTATAGTTTTTTCTATATCTTTTATTGTGATAAGTCCTCTTAGATAATTTTCACTATCTACTAAAGGTAACTTTTCTATTTTATGTTTTTTAAGAAGTTGTTTAGCCTCTTCCATACTTGTTCCTTCTGATGCAGTAATTAAATTTTCGGTTGTCATTATATCTTTAATTTTCTTGCTATAATCAGTTTCAAAAACTATATCCCTATTAGTAATTATTCCAACTAATTTACCATCTGTTGTAATTGGAACTCCTGATATTCTATATTTACTCATTAATGCTAAAGCATCTTCTAGAATATTATCTGGTGATAAGAAGAAAGGGTCTGTAATTACACCATTTTCTTGTCTTTTAACTCTATCCACCTCAACAGCTTGTCTTTCAATACTCATGTTCTTATGTATTATACCTATTCCGCCCTCTCTAGCCATAGCAATAGCCATTCTAGCCTCAGTAACGGTGTCCATACCTGCACTAATTAGAGGTATGTTGAGTTTTATTTTTTTTGTAAGGTAAGTAACTAAGCTAACATCCCTAGGTAATACTTCTGACTTATTTGGAACTAACAGTACATCGTCAAAGGTGTATGCTTTTTTTATTATCTTTGCCATTTAATCAACGCCCTTTCACAATTTTATTTTAATTACATCTTTATATTTAGCATAAAAATATTTATATATACTACATTCTAAAATTATTCTGCTCTCTTAATAGTTTTGTGGCTACAAAATCACAACTCTATATAATGTAGAAAGTACAAAAAGGCATAATAATCCTACTTTTACCAAAGTAAAATTAGCATGCCTAAAATAGGGTCACACTAAAATTACTCATAGTGGTCAATTTGTGGCTGACCGTAGATACTCCTTGCCATATTCAAGGGATATATGAGTACGTTATTGTTTTTTAAAGTTATAATAATAATAGTTAATGTTTGAGCATTTGTCAATGACTATTTCTTTTTAAGCTATTTCCTATATAATAAAAAGATTAACTAAGGTAATCCCCTAGTTAATCTTTTTATTCAAAGCAATCATAGTTTATATTACTTTTAGTACATTCCGTCCATTCCCATTCCTGGTCCGCCACCCATTGGTGCTGAATTCTTTTCTGGGATATCTGCAACTGCAACTTCTGTTGTTAAGAATGTTGCTGCAACAGATGCAGCGTTTTGAAGTGCTGATCTTACAACCTTTGTTGGATCAACAATTCCTGCTTTTATCATATTTACCATTTCTCCACGTAGAGCATCATATCCAGTTTCTCCAGCGCTTTCTCTTACTTTTTCTATTATAACTGAAGCTTCTGCACCAGCATTTGTAGCTATTTGTCTTAATGGTTCTTCTAAAGCTCTTTTAATTATGTTAATACCAACTTGAACATCTGGTGTATCTGATGTTAATTTGACAATCTCTAAAATAGCATTAATATAAACTGTTCCACCACCAGGAACGATTCCCTCTTCAACTGCTGCTTTTGTAGCTGCAAGAGCATCTTCTATTCGAAGTTTCTTTTCTTTTAATTCAGTTTCAGTAGCAGCTCCAACTTTTATTACAGCTACTCCCCCTGCAAGTTTAGCAAGTCTTTCTTGTAATTTTTCTCTATCGAAATCTGACGTAGTGTCTTCAATTTGTTTTTTAATTTGAGAAACTCTATCACTTATTGCGTTCTTTTCGCCTTTTCCATTTACTATTGTAGTGCTTTCTTTAGTTATTCTAACACTTTCAGCTTTTCCAAGCATTTCAACAGTAACATCTTTAAGTTCTTTCCCTAGTTCTTCACATATAACTTCTCCACCAGTTAAGATTGCTATATCCTGAAGCATTTCTTTTCTTCTATCACCAAAACCTGGAGCTTTAACTCCTACACAAGTAAAAGTCCCTCTTAATTTATTAACTACAAGTGTGCTTAAAGCTTCGCCTTCAATATCTTCAGAAACTATTAATAATTTTTTCCCTTGTTGAACAATTTGCTCAAGTATTGGAAGTATATCTTGTATGTTAGTAATTTTTTTATCTGTTATTAAAACATATGGCTCATCAAGATTTGCTTCCATTTTTTCTGCATCAGTAACCATATATGCGCTTAAATATCCTCTGTCAAACTGCATTCCTTCAACTATATCGAGTTCTGTTTCCATAGATTTTGATTCTTCTACAGTTATAACTCCTTCATTCCCAACTTTTTCCATAGCGTCAGCTATTAGTGTTCCAATTACTTCATCACTAGCTGATATTGAAGCAACTCTAGCTATATCTTGCTTACCATTAACCGGTTTAGAAGATTTTTTAATTTCTTCAACTGCTTTATCTACTGCCATTTTTATACCAGTTCTTATTAGCATAGGATTCGCTCCAGCTGTAACATTTTTTAAACCTTCTCTTATTATAGCTTGAGCAAGCAATGTAGCTGTAGTTGTTCCATCTCCTGCTACATCATTTGTCTTAGTAGCAACTTCTTTAACAAGCTGAGCTCCCATATTTTCGTACGGATCTTCTAGTTCTATCTCTCTAGCTATAGTAACACCATCATTTGTAATGAGTGGTGATCCAAATTTTTTATCTAATATAACATTTCTTCCTTTAGGTCCTAAAGTTATCTTAACTGTATCTGCAAGCTTATCTACACCTCTTTGCATAGCTCTTCTTGCTTCTTCTCCAAATAATATATTTTTAGCCATTTAAAACCCTCCTATACGCTAATTCATTAAAGATAATTCAACAATTATCATCTAATTGTTGAATTATCTTTATTCATTATTGCGTTTATTAAAAATTATTTCTCAATTACAGCTAATAGTTCATCTTGTTTTAATATGATATACTCAACGCCATCATACTTTATTTCACTTCCTGAGTATTTAGAGAATAATACTATATCCCCTGCTTTAACTTCCATTTTAATCTCTTTTCCATCTTCCAATTTTCCTGGTCCTACTGCAACTACCTCAGCCTCTTGTGGTTTTTCCTTTGAAGCTCCTGAAAGAAGTATTCCACTCTTTGTAGTTTCTTCTGCTTCTAATCTTTTAATTAATACTCTATCACTAAGTGGTCTAATGTTCATTTTAAACCCCTCCTTTTATATTTTTATTGCTTTTGTTAGCACTCAACACATCTGAGTGCTAATATGTTCTATAACCTATATACTAATTAATAATCAATATAATATCAAATTCGTGTAATCCATATATTATACCATTTATAGCCAAAAAAACATTTTATGTCTATTTATCTCTTAATTCTATAGTTTTCCTCTTGTTTTCTTTAATTTTCGTAAATTTGTGGTCTTCGCGCATTTTTTTCATTATTAAATCATTGAATATATTTTAATTTGTTGTTAAAATTAATACATAGGGGTGATTACATGAATATTCTGTATAAATGGTTTAATAATTCTGTTTTTAAGTTTTCATTAAAAACGTTTTTTATTTTTTGTTTTGCTTTTTCCTTCATAATTTTAAGTGTATATTTTACTTTGCTTTTTAAGCCATTATACTACATGGATATTGGAACTTTAAATATTGAACAATCTTCCAATTTAAATAGAAATGAACTTAAGGCTAATTATGACTATGTAATTACATATTTAACTCAAAATAAAGTTGAAGAGTTCAATCTTCCAACACTTGCTTCATCTGAAAATGGCAAAACTCATTTTAAAGAAGTTAAAGTAATATTTGATAAACTTAAAATAATGCTATTTTTTTCCATATTAATAAGTATTATAGGTATAATGTTAAATAAAGGTCGCAAAACAACAGGATACTTGTTAAGTACTTCCATAATACTTTTAATCATACCAATTATATTGTTAATACCCTTTTTAGTTAATTTTGATAAGAGTTTCACGACTTTTCATCATATGTTCTTCAACAATGATTACTGGTTATTTGATCCCCAATATGACCCAATAATATCAATCCTTCCACAGAATTTTTTCTTTCATTGTGCAATATTAATAATTATTTTGATTGCTATAAGTAGCATAACGTTAAGATTTATATATCGCCATCTTCAATAAGTTTTTTTCTTTTTAGTCATAGCATTGATTATAGTATTACCTTTATAAACTCCTACTATGGACACAATGCTCATGGTTACACCTATAGTGATTAAACTTGTAACATCCCAAGCATATATTCTTTCTCCAAACAAAGAGGAGATAAAAATCCCTGGAATTCTACCTAATGTTGAGTATATAAAGAAATCTTTAAAAGAAATATTTGATACTCCGCATATGTATGCTAATGCATCTTTGGGTATTCCAGGGATTAAATAAAACATAAATACAACGTTTTTTTTACTCCCTTCTTTTAATATTTTCTTAAAGAGTTTTACTTTCTTTTTCACTAACAATTTTTCTACAAGCGGCTTACCATAGTTATTGGAAATAAAATATACTATTATGCTTCCTAAAGTAATTCCCATTAATGATAGTATACTTCCTAAAAAAGTTCCAAAAATATACCCTCCTGCAACTTGTATAAATTCTCCTGGAATAAAAAAAACAACTACTTGTATAACATGCATAAGAATGAAAACTAAAATACTGAAGCTTCCATAAGAAAGAATAACCTCTTTTAGTATATTAGGGTTTTTCATTATATATGAATACTTAAAATAATATTCATAGCCAACATAAATGAAAACCATCAAAACTACAGATAGTACTATATATTGCTTATATTCTGATACCTTTTCTCTAATAGTATTCCATATTCTTCTCATTGTTCTTCATCCTTTTCATTATAATTATATTCAATATTCATCCATAGTTAGATATATCATTAGTTATTTTGCTTAATTTTCTCTAAATTATTCGA
>NZ_JAENWL010000329.1 GCF_016650095.1 Clostridium sp.
AACTTTAAATCCCTGTTTAGTTGAATCACCAACCCAAGCAGATTCAATTATTTTAATATCTGTGTATCCCAAAGATTGTAGATATTCAATTATAGTAATTACAATTATGGGGTGAGTGGTAGCACCACCTTCTGGAGTTCTGGCAACTACTAGATTTGGTTTTAAACCAATTTTAGAGTCTTTAGAGCTAATTAGATTTGTAAAATCTATTTCCTTTAAAAGTTTTAAAGTCATATCTTTAATTTGATTTCCATAAACTACAATAATCTCATTTTTTTCCATATTTTATCACTACCTATAGATTTGTATTAAATTGACTAATTATCAATATGACTTGTTAAATCATGAATGATATGTTTGCTTAGTAATTCTTTAGCCTTTATTAATTCATTATTACTTATATATTTAATTATATCTTTATGTTGATTAAGGTATTTGCCTAATTCTTCAATTGAAGCAGCTTGTTCTAATCTTAGTAATTGAACTTTTGCATCTAATCGATGAAATAAATCGACTAAAATAGTATTATCGGTTGCTTCAATTAGTGTTGAATGAAATAAACTATCACTTTCAAAAAGCCTAGCCTTATCCTGCATCTTTAGAGCTTCCATGCAGTCATTATCATATTTTTGTAATTTGTCAATTTTTTCGTTTAGAGTTTCTTGGGCAAAATTTTCAATAGCAAACTGCTCTAGAGCTACTCGTATTTTAGCTATGTCTTGTGCTTCTTTAATTGAAATTGAATTAACAATTGCATGTGAGCGAGGAACAATAGTTATTAAGCCATATTCTGTTAATTTTTTTAAAGCTTCTCTTATTGGAGTTCTAGAAACTCCATATTCTGCAGCAAAATCTTCTTCTGCAATTCGATCTCCAGCTTTTAAATCACCGTTTAATATTTGTTGTTTAATTTGATTATAAACTAAATCAGATAGACTTAATTGTTTTATTTTAGCCATTGAACTTCCTTTGATTATATATTGTATACAATAAACAAATAGCTACAGGAAGTCAAGTCTTATATTTAGCAAGGTGTAGTTGTACTCAAAAATTAATTATTATATTAAAAAAATGACTCTATTATTCACGAGCAAAAGAAAATTATTATTGACAACGCATATATATTGTGTTATGTATATTGTATACAGAATACAATAACAGGAGGTAGATATGACAAACAACTTAAATGAATTATTAGATAATCCTAATAAAAAAATGAATAGTGAAGAGTTAGCATTATTGTCCTCAGTGTTTCGAAAAGACATTTGGGATGTTTTACATCAGAGAGGAACTGGTCACTGGGGTGGTTCTGCCTCCTGTGCAGAGTTAATTACTTCATTATATTTTAATAGATTAAATATAGATCCAAAAAAACCAAATAAAGAAGATCGTGATAAATTTGTTTTATCAAAGGGCCACGCCTCTATTAATCTTTATACTGTTTTAGCAAATAGAGGTTTCTTTCCTACAAAGGATTTACCAACATTTAGAACCTTAGGCTCATACTTACAAGGACACCCTTGTATGTCTAAAATTCCAGGTGTCGATATGTCAACTGGAGCTTTAGGTCATGGTATTTCAGTTGGATTGGGTATGGCTCTATCTGCACAACTTCTAGACAATGGTTCATCTACTTATGTAATGACAGGTGAAGGTTGTTTAAATGAGGGCCAATCATGGGAAGCTCTTATGATGGCAGGTAAATATAAACCGAAGAATTTGATATTGATGATTGATTACAATAAGGTTCAACTTGATGGTACAATGGATGAAATTATGCCACTGCATCATCTAAGAGAAAGGCTATCTAGTTTTGGTTGGCATGTAAATTCAACTCCTTATGATGGAAATAATACCAATGATATTCTTTCTTCCTTCCAATGGATGGATAGTGATGATATTTGGCCAAAAGCTGTTATCTACGATACTATAAAAGGTAAAGGTGTATCATTTACAGAAGGTAAAAACACTTGGCATGGTAAAGTAATTGATGATGATTCTTATGCTAAAGGATTAATCGAGTTAGATAAAGATATTAAAAATAAAGGAGATAAAGTATGGGCTTAGCAATGAGAGACGCTTGGGGAAAAGCCCTAGTAGACCAAGGGAAAAAACACTCGGAGTTAGTTGTACTTGATGCTGATGTATCTGGTTCTACTAAGAGTTGTTATTTTAGAGAAGAATTTCCTGATAGATTTTTTAACTGTGGTGTAGCTGAAGCTAATATGGTTGGTACTGCTGCTGGTTTTGCAGCATCAGGCTTTAGACCTGTAGTAAATGCATTTGCAATATTTTTAGCTCTGAAAGGAACTGATCAAATAAGAAATGCTATTGCTTATAACAATCTTCCAGTGATTATTGCTGGAGCATATGGGGGTTTATCTGATTCTTTTGATGGCGCTTCCCATCAATCAATTACAGATATTGCAATTATGAGAGCAATTCCAAACCTAAAGGTTATAGTTCCCTCTGATAGTAAACAGGCAACTGAAGCTTTAGAGTATGCTTTAACTCAAGATGGTCCTGTATATGTAAGATTAAATAGAAATGAAATGCCTTCATTAAATGTAGAGAAAAGTATCATAGATACTAAAGCTGTTAAACTTTCTGATGGTGATAGTATTACCATTGCCGCAAATGGTATTACTGCATCTTTTGCTCAAGAAGCTGCAAAAGAATTAGAAGCAAAAGGTTATAGTGTTGATTTATTTTCTGTTCCATTTGTCAAACCACTTGATGAAAAAACATTAATTGAAAGTGTTAAAAAAACTGGTAGATTAATTACTATTGAAGAACATAATATTGTTGGTGGTTTTGCAAGTGCTGTATCTGAAGCATTCATGAATAATGGTATATCATGTAAATTTAAAGCTATTGGTATTAATGATAGATTTACTGAAACTGGTTCATATAATGAGTTATTAGCAAAATATGGAATTTCAAAAGAAAATATAGTTATAGAATCTGAAAAACTATTAAAAATGGAGTAAATAATGGAAATAAAAGAAAAAGCTTATCAATTACTAAAAGAATGGAAAGGTGATAGTTACATTTTTGGTAGAAATGTTCTAAATCAAGTAGGAAAAGAAGCAAAAAAATATGGTAATAGGGCTTTAGTTGTAAGCAATCAGACTTATATGAAACCTATTGCAGATGAAGTTTTGAAATACTTAGCTGCTGAGGGAATAGAACTAGCTGGAAACAAAGTTGCTCAGGATGCAAAACCTAACGCTCCTCGAGAAGATGTTTATAGATTAGTTACATATATTCTTCAATACAAGCCTGATTGCATTGTTGCTATCGGTGGTGGATCAACCATTGATGCATGTAAATGTGCAAGTGCATTGGCTACCCTAGGTGGAGAAATTACTCCTGAAGTAGATCATTATTTTGGAACAGGTGTAGTAACTGCTGAATTAGCAGCAACTGGAAAAAAATTAATTCCTGTAGTAGCTGTTGAAACATCGGCTTCCTCTGGAGCTCACCTTACAAAATATTCTAATATAACTGATCCCGTAGTTGGTCAAAAAAAATTGATAGTTGATGAGGCTATAGTGCCAGCAACTAGTTTATTTGATTATGATGTAACTGCAACAATGCCTGTTAGTGTAACAGTTGATGGTGCTTTAGATGCCATTGCCCACACTTTTGAAGTATTTTGTGGTGCAAAAGAAAATAATTATGAGCTAACTAAAGATTTAGCTGTTACAGCCATTAGTCTTTGTTGTGAAAATGCTAAGAAGTTAGTTTTAAATCCAAAAGATTTAGAAGCAAGAGAGGCTATTGGATTAGCTACTGACCTTGGTGGCTATGCTATTATGGTTGGAGGTACTAGTGGTGCTCATTTAACAAGTTTTTCTTTAGTTGATTTAGTAGGCCACGGAACAGCTTGTGGTATCATGAATCCCTATTATGTAATTCTTTATTCCAAAGCTATTCAAAGACAATTAAAAGTTATTGGTATGGTTTTCAAGAAATATGGTTATACTAATTCTGATATTGAAAATATAGATGGTCGTGAATTAGCTGTTGCTGTTGCAAAGGCTATGATTGCCTATGGTAAGAGTATTAATGCTCCTACAACACTTGGTGAATTAAAAGGATTTAGTGATAAATATATTGAAAGAGCTCTTTCTGCTGCAAAAGATCCACAATTAAAAATGAAATTACAAAATATGCCAACACCAATGACAATTGATGATGTTGATAAATATATGGAACTTGTTTTAAGAGGTGCTGTTTCTGGGAATTTAGATATAATTGTTGAAATGTAATTAATAATAGATAGATACCTTTTGGTATCTATCTATGACCATTAAAGAGGAGTATTTATGAAATTATCTGTTGCAATTGC
>NZ_JAENWL010000106.1 GCF_016650095.1 Clostridium sp.
AGAGCACATGACTTTTAATCATGGTGTCCGGGGTTCGATTCCCCGGTAAGCCACCAAATTTTATAAGGCTCCTTGGTCAAGCGGTTAAGACACCACCCTTTCACGGTGGTAACAGGGGTTCAATTCCCCTAGGAGTCACCACAAAAAGTCCATTGCAAAAGCAATGGCTTTTTTTTGTTTTAATTTATTATTTTATGTGAAAATAATAATTATTATTTCCACATAAAACACTATTAGGATTGTGGATAATGTTGATAACTTTTATAAATAAGTGTATATTTATAAAATGGAGATGAGATTATGTTTATAAACAAAAGAGTATTTATCGCAGAATTTATAAGAAGACCAAATAGATTTCAAGCATATGTGAATTTTAATGGAGAACAATTAATGGTACATGTTCCCAATACAGGAAGATGTAAGGAAATATTAATCCCTGGATCAACAGTTTTGCTAAGAGAAGAGCTTAATCCTACTAGAAAAACCTTATATGATTTAATTGCAGCATATAAGGATAATAAAATCATTAATATAGATTCACAAATTCCTAATAAAGTGGTTGAAGAAGCCTTGAAAGATAAAATAATACAAAAGCTTGTTAAATACAATATAATACAGAGGGAAAAAGCTTTTGGAAAAAGTAGATTTGACTTTAAACTATCAAACGACCTTGGCGAAGAATATTTTCTTGAGGTAAAGGGCGTAACATTCGAAGTAGACGGTAATACTATGTTTCCAGATGCGCCTACGGAAAGAGGAAGAAAACACTTATTAGAACTTATAGAGGCTAAAAAAAAAGGGTTTGGAGCGGGAGTACTATTTCTTATCCAAATGAATAACATAAAAAAATTTTCTCCCTACGATGATATGGATGTAGCATTTGGAGAGGCATTAAGATTAGCTTATACAAATGGCGTTGATATTTTTGCTTATGAATGTGAAGTAGGTGAAAAGTTTATAACTTTAAGTAAGGAAGTCCAAGTTGTTTTATAATTAAAAAATTTTCTAAATTATTTATTGATAAATTTATTAATATGAGCAATAATTAAATTATATTTAAAATAACATGTGGGCTAATGAATAGTCGTTAGGGAGGGGAAAGTTTGAAATTTATATATTGTCCGATTTGTGGAAAAAAGCTAATTGAAAAGTATAGTTGGGATGAAGGTGGAGTTCCATATTGCCCCATGGATGATATTATGTATTTTGAGACACCAAAACCATGTGTAATAGTTGCAGTAATGAAGGGTAGTGAAATTTTACTTCTTAAACAAAATTATACTTTTAAGAATTCAAAGGTATTAGTATCAGGATATGTAACAAATGGAGAATCTGTTGAAAACACTGTATATAGAGAAGTTAAAGAGGAAACAGGAATATCCGTTGGAGAAATAAAATATTTGGGAAGTGAATATTTAGATTCTAAAGAAATTATAATGCTAACGTTTATGGCAAAGTATATTGAAGGGGAGATAAATAAGTCTTCTGAAGTGGATTGGGCTGATTGGCAAAATATAAATGATGCTCTGTGTGAAATGAGTGAAGATGAGATAGGAAAAAGAGTTGTAAGAAAATTACTGAAAGAGATTGAATACACGGGAGAAGAGGCCTATAGATGTGATATTGAAACTAATTATTAAGTAATGCAAGATTAGTAGTTCCATATAGAGTAGATTAAGCATTGTATTAGACTTAATATTAAATCATAAGAAAAGGAGTGAAGGATATAAATGGAAAAGAATATTGAGAATAAAATTTCAAGCAAAAAAGTTCCTCAAATAACTGGGAACTTGAGAAGCCATATGATAGAACTACCAAGTGCTATAAGAGACGCTAGTGGCATTGTGATATTTGGGAAAAGATTAAAATCATTTGTTTTTACTACTGATGTAGCGGTTATAAGAAATACAAATGCTGACGCAGTTATTGCAGTATACCCATTTACACCTCAGCCAATAATAACAGAAGCATTATTGTTAGCAGCAGATGTGCCAGTTTTTTGCGGTGTTGGGGGAGGAATTACCGCAGGTAAAAGGGTAACAAATTTAGCATTAGATGCTGAATTTAAAGGTGCTATGGGGGTAGTTGTTAATAGTCCAATATCTAATGAAGTTATAACACAAGTAAGGGAAACTATAGACATTCCAATAATAGTTACAGTTATATCAGAATTTGAAGATATAGAGGCAAGAATAAATGCAGGAACTACTATAATAAATGTTTCAGGCGCTAAACGGACGGCTTATATAGTTAGTAAAATAAGAGAGAAATATCCTGAATTTCCTATAATGGCTACTGGTGGTTCTACTAATGAAAGTATAAGAGAAACTATAAAAGCAGGAGCTAATGCAATCACATATACTCCACCAATAGTAGCTGATATTTTAAATGAAATTATGATTAAGTATAGAAAAAGTTATGAGATAGAGAGTGAAGAAAAATAATAAATTAATTATTGACAAATAAATTCAATTAAAGTGGTAGGTGACAAAATGGCTGTAGGTGGAGATAACTGTGAAAAATGTCCTGAGGGGCAGACGAAACAGTGTGATGGAAAAACATTAGAATGTATTTGTAAAAGATGCCCAAGAAATTTAGGACAGTGCTTAACTACAAAATACTGTAGAGAAACTGAATCTATACTTAATATTTAAGGGTACCTAAAGGGTAAGCATAGTGAGATATATATTTTTCATGTGCCATGTAACAATATAAGCTACTAGAACATTTTATGTTCTAGTAGCTTTATTTAGTTTAATGAAATAATAAAAAAGTTTAAAATTATTTATTATAGAGAAATTATTACGAAACAAAAATAAAATAAAGTTGTATAAATATAAATTTTTTTATATTTTAAGATTATTTGAACATAATTTGAACATAATTAGAATTAAAACTTAAATAAAAGGAAGACTAAAATTAATGTTTAAAATTTATAAATTATAGGAGTGAAAATATGGCTTCAGGTGAACTAGAAATGAGAGTAGCGCAAAATTGTCATGGATATAAAACTAGGTGTTCCATGGAATTAATGAATAACATTACTTATGGGTCTCAAAGTTGTAGTAGTTGTGATAATTATGAAAGAGGAAAATGTACAGAGGGATTATTTGATGAGATTAGGGAAATAATAAGGGTGAATTAACTAGTTTATAAAATAAACAACACGAAAATAGGTTAGGCTGGATTAATATACTAACTTGTTATTTATTTGATTTAAAAGGAGGAGTAATAAAATGCCAAATACAGAACAGATGATGCATGTAGCAAACAGTTGTAATGGGTATAATTCAGTAGGAACACAATTTCAATCTTCAATAGGCACAGATTTCAGTAAAAGTTGTGATAATTGTAAGCATTTAAAAAATGATAAATGTGATGTTAATTTGTACGATAAAGTTTTAACAGAATTAGATCAAGGCTAATGCAGGTATAAAATCATTAATAATCTAAGAATAACTTTTCGAAGGTGGTTTGTTAGAAAATAGTGAACATTTAAATGTAAAATTATTATAAAATATATAACTTATTACCTTTGAAAATGTTGTTAAAATAGTAAGTTACAACAAAATTTTAGGATATATGTTAAAATAGGTAGGGTTTCATATAATATTTTCTAAAATTCTTATAATATTTATTTCGTTTACATTGAGAAATTTATATTTAAGTGTTAAAATGAAATTGGTTATTAGACTTCAAGACAGATTACAAAATGAATAAAAAATGGCAAAAGCCAAAACTTGGAGGTAAATTATGCATAAAAGATTATTTATACCGGGACCAGTAGAGGTAGCAGAAGATGTACTTCAGAAAATGGCTACTCCTCAAATATCACATAGAGGTAAGGAAGCATCAGCACTACAAAGAAACATAAGCGATAAAATGAGAAAAGTATTTAATACTAAAGAAGAAATATTACTTTCTACTAGTTCAGGAAGTGGACTAATGGAAGGAGCTGTTCGTTCGTGCACAGCAAAAAGAGCAGCAATATTTTCAGTAGGGGCATTTGGAAACAGATGGTTCGAAATGTGTACATCAAACGGAGTACCAGCAGATAAGTTTGAATCCGAATGGGGACAACCAACGACTCCAAAAATGATTGAAGAAGTATTAGTAACTGGAAAATATGATTTAATAACTATTACTATGAACGAGACTTCAACAGGACTAATGAATAACATGGAAGCACTTTCAGCGGTTTACAAAAAATATCCTGAAGTTGTAGTATGTGTTGATACAGTAAGTAACGCTGCGGGAGCAGAAGTAAAAGCAGATCAGTGGGCTATAGACATCTGTATAACTTCAACTCAAAAATGTTTAGGATTACCTGCAGGAATGGCTATTTGTTCATTCTCAAAAAAAGCAGTAGAAAGAGCTAAACAAGTTTCAAATAGAGGAATGTATTTTGATTTATTAGGACTGTATGATTACATACAAAAAAAGGATTATCAATATCCTTCTACTCCTTCACTTGCACATATGTTTGCATTAGATTATCAATTAGATAAGATATTAGAAGAAGGATTACAAAAAAGATATGCAAGGCACATTGCTAGTGCAGAGCTTGTTCGCTCATGGGCTAGAAAATACTTTGAAATATACCCTGATGAAAACTTTATGTCAAACACATTAACTAATATTAAAAACACAAGAGAAATTAATGTCTCTGACTTAAACAAGCAATTAGGAGAAAAAGGTTTTATGATTTCTAATGGATATGGAAAGTTAAAAGAGAAGACATTTAGAATAGCTCATATGGCTGAAACTACTCCAAAAGAAATAGAAAATTTATTAGTAATAATAAATGAAATTCTAGGACTTAAATAATTAACAAATTAAGAATGAAAAATTATAATGTAATTTTTCATTCTTAATTTATCTTTTAGTAATCAATGAAAACGATATACTTAGTTTGGTCGCCTACTGAAGTAGCCGAATTTAATTAAATATAATGTTTTCTTATTTAATGAGGAGGTTTATCATGATTAGAATATTAGTTACAGATGGTATGGAAAAAAATGCTATTAAAGAATTAAAAGCTAAAGGTTTTGAAGTTGTTGAAGAATTTTATGAACCTGAAGTTTTAGGTGAAAAATTAAAAGAGTTTGATGTAATAGTGGTTAGATCTGCAACAAAGGTTAGACAGCCAATAATTGATAAAGCAGCGGAAGCAGGAAGACTAAAGCTTATAATCCGTGGTGGAGTTGGAGTTGACAATATAGATGTAGCGTATGCTTTGGAAAAAGGTATTAAAGTTAATAACACTCCAAATGCAAGTAGTGCATCTGTAGCTGAGCTTGCGATTGCTCATATGTTTGCGGTATCAAGATTCATTAATATTTCTAATGTATCTATGAGACAAGGCAAATGGGATAAGAAAAAATACGTAGGTGTAGAAATTGGCGGCAAAACTTTGGGTTTAGTTGGATTCGGAAGAATATCAAGAGAACTAGCTAAAAAAGCATCTGCACTTGGTATGACAGTTATATATACAGATATAATAGGAAAAGCTAAGGATTGTGATGAATATGAATTCTGTGAATTGAACGATTTGTTGAAAAGAGCAGATTATGTATCATTACACATACCGTTCTTTAAAGAGAAAGGGGCTACTATAGGAAAAGATCAATTAGCTATGATGAAGGATGGAGCATTCTTAATCAACTGTGCTAGGGGCGGAGTAGTTGATGAGGCTGCTTTAGTAGAAGCTTTAGATAATGGAAAATTAGCAGGAGCTGGAGTAGATGTTTTTGTTGAAGAACCAACTAAAAATGAAGCTTTAGTTAACAATCCAAAGGTTTCTGTAACACCGCATATTGGTGCGGCTACTGGAGAGGCTCAAACAAGAATAGGCAGTGAGATAATAAGTATTATTTTAGATTTTTTTAAATAAATGAATTAACTAAAGGAGGAATAATCATGTCAATAGTAAGACCTTTTAAAGCATATAGACCACAATTAGATTTAGTAGAGAAAGTAGCGGCTCTCCCTTATGATGTTATGAACAGTGAAGAAGCTAGGGAAATGGTAAAAGGGAAGCCTTATTCATTTCTACATGTTGATAAGCCGGAAGTAGATCTAGCACCAGATATAGACGTTCATAGTGAGCAAGTTTATCTTAGGGCTAGAGAAAATCTTCAGAAAATGATTAGTGATAAAGTATATATGCAAGATGAAAAGCCTTGTATGTATATATATAGACAAATAATGGACGGAAGACCTCAAACAGGTATAGTTGCTTGTGCTTCAATTGATGATTATATAAATAATACTATTAAAAAACATGAGTTAACAAGAGCAGATAAAGAGCTTGATAGATTTAACCATGTTGATTATACAAATTGTAATACTGGACCAATATTCTTAACATATAGACATAAAGATGAAATAGACAGTATTGTAAAAAATTGGACAGAAACAAAAAAACCAGTATATGATTATAAATCAGAAGATGGTGTATCTCAAATTATCTGGGTTATAGATGAAGAAGAAATTATAAGTAAGCTTTCAGCTATATTTGCTGAAACAGACTATTTATATATAGCTGATGGACATCATAGATCTGCTTCAGCTGTTAAAGTTGGACTAAAGAGAAGACAAGATAACCCATCATACACGGGTGATGAGGAATTTAATTTCTTCTTATCAGTTATATTCCCAGACAATGATTTATATGTAATGGCTTATAATAGAGTTGTTGCAGATTTATTCGGAAACTCTCCAGAAGAATTTATGAATAAAATTGCTGATAAATTTGACATTACTCCATATAAAGGAGAAGGTCAATTTAAGCCAGAAGAACAAAGAACGTATGGAATGTTCTTTGATTCGAAATGGTATAAATTATCTGCTAAAGAAGGAACTTTCGATATGAAAGATCCTGTAGATAGATTAGATGTATCAATACTTCAAAAAAATTTACTTGAACCAATTCTAGGAATTGATGATCCAAGAACAAACACAAGAATTGATTTCGTAGGTGGAATAAGAGGACTTGAAGAACTTGAAAGAAGAGTTAATGAAGGCATGAAAGTTGCTTTTTCTATGTGTGCTACAACCATTGACGATTTAATAGATATAGCAAATGTAGGGAAAATAATGCCTCCTAAATCCACTTGGTTTGAACCGAAATTACAAAGTGGAATATTTGTTCACGAACTATAATTTAATGTCCTAGTAAAAATAGAACCCTATGTATTTAAAAAGACCACGCATATGCGTGGCCTTTTTAAATATATAGGGTATAATATAAATTGTATTTACAATAAGATATATATCAAAGGAGAGAGAAGCTTATGCCGCAGCATTCATTGTCAAGAACAGAGTTACTTATAGGTATGGATAGTTTAAATAAATTATCAGAAAGCAAAGTAGTAGTTTTCGGAATAGGTGGAGTTGGTAGTTATACAGTTGAAGCACTAGTAAGAGCAGGTGTTGGAAAATTGGTATTAATAGATGACGATACAATATGCTTAACAAATTTAAATAGGCAAATACATGCTACAGTTAAAACTATAGGCAAAAGTAAGGTTTTAGTAATGAAGGATAGAATACTAGAAATAAATCCTAAATGTGAAGTTATTACTCATGAAACATATGTAACTGCAGAGAATATGGGAGACATAATTACTGAGGACACAGATTATGTAGTGGATGCTATTGATACAGTAACTTCAAAAATAGCATTAGTTGAATATTGTAGAGAGCATAAAATTAATATTATATGTTGTTTGGGTACAGGGAATAAACTAGATCCAACACTATTTAAAGTTGCAGATATTTATGATACGAAAGTATGCCCACTTGCAAAGGTTATGAGACATGAGCTACGAAAGAGAGATATTGACAGTTTGAAAGTGGTTTATTCAGAGGAAATTCCTATTAAGCCAAAGTTGGATGAAGTTATAACATGCAAAGAAGGGTGTGTATGTACAGGAGGTTCAAAAAAATGTGCTATGAAGAGACAGATTCCAGGTAGCATATCTTTTGTCCCTCCAGTAGCGGGAATGATAATTGGTGGAGAAGTGATTAAGGATTTGATTAAGAAGAATATTTAAAGATACAGGTATAAGGAACATTTAACTATAAATATTTATGCTATAATATATGTGATTGTGGAAGACAAAATCCAGATGTTTGAAAAAAATTATTAATAGTATTTGAGATGATATAAGGTGCGGGGTAATGATTTGAGCGTGCTTATTCACCTTTGGATTAATTATTGGCACTTATTTTATTTTTTATATGATACCGATGAGTCTAATAATATCAATTATTTTTATATATCTTATTTATATAAATACAAAAAAATATTTTAGTTTAGATAGTGAGGTTAAAAATGAACAAGGGTAAATATGTAAGTTTAGAAGCTTTAAAGGGCAATGAGAGAGAGTATGTAATAAAGGATAATGCTTATATAATACTAGGAAGAATATTTATAGTGGAATTAGATAAACAAAACAAGTTTTGTCAGTTTAGATTAAAATTTCATAAACATTCTAACGGAAGTTATGAATATTTAAAAGACACATTAAGTTTAATACTGAATATTTTGATTAAAAATATGGGAATAAACAAAGTAAATGTTATAGCTCCTGAAACAATAAATATAAATGCTTTTACTGATTTAGGATTTAAGTTAGAAGGTATTATAACAGATAGTGTAATAAATAAATCGGAATACCAATCAGAATTTATGTTTGGTATCAGTGCTTTTGTTTTTAATGGAAATTCTATAAAAAGAGAGCTTACTATTAAAGATAACAATATTAAAATTCAGGTATTAACTCCTGGGGATGTAGAAGAAGTGTTAGATTTCCACCTAAGAAACAGAGAATTCTTAAGGTATTTTGAGCCTACTAGAGATGAGTATTTTTATACTCTAGATAGCCAAAAACGTACTTTAACAGAGAGTTACAAACAATTTTTAAATGGTAGTGGCGTTAACTTCGGGATATATAAGAACAATAAACTCATTGGAAAAATAAAAATATCAAATATAGTAATGGGTGTTTTTAAAAATGCGTTTATAGGTTATTCATTGGATGAAAAGGAGCAAAGTAAAGGATATATGAAAGCAGCAGTTAAACTTGTAGTAGAATATGCTTTCGAGGAACTAGACTTACATAGAATAGAGGCGACTACTTTAATAGATAATGAAAAATCACAAAGAGTATTAAGAAACTGTGGTTTTAAAGAGCTTGGTATAAGTGAAAAATACTTATATATAAATAGCGAATGGAGAGATCATATGGTTTTTTATAAGGTTAAAAATAGTTAATTGTTTATAAACTAAATTTTTATTTAAAACTAGAATGACAATTAGAGCAGATATTTTTACAAATTGGTGCGCTTTGCCTGTGGATATAAGAATTTCTGTGTATACTAATCCTAGTGTATCAATATGGGAAAAGTGGAGAATAAGCAAGAACCTAAGATTATAGGGCACTTATATTGATATAAATCGTATAAATCATAAAACAGATATATATGATTATGATAGACTATTATTTGTTGCTGCAGTTTAGCAATGAAAAAACAATCATCGCAGCAAAGAATTTAATTTAAAGTATTAAAAAACTGTTGACAGATGATTAAATACCTAGTAGAATAGTAGAAGTCGTCACATGATGACTTAGCGAATTGGTCTTTGAAAATTAAACAGAGAAATAGGTAAAGAAATGAAATAATATTTTATTTTAACCAGTTAATTACTTTAGTAAAGTAATATTTTAGTCGTAAGACTAAA
>NZ_JAENWL010000183.1 GCF_016650095.1 Clostridium sp.
CTAAGTTTTAATATCTATTTATCTAATAAATTATTTGCCCAGTTTGGCAAATCTTTATCTTCCCAAATTAGATTACCATCCTTGTAATCGAGTATCTCTTTAAATATTTCTGTATTATCATATATGGTAATTTCATCACATACTTCAATTACTGCTTTTAAATTCTTTAGTGAGGAATAATACCTTCTTTCAATTGTATCATCAGATATTCCATGTCCGCCTTCACTCACTCTTATCTTAACTCTATCCTTCGCAATTTCAGGATTTTCAACTCCTATATAGTTCATAACTATATAGAAACCATTTTCTTTTGCCAGCTTTATGTTTTTGATTATGCTTTTGCCAGATAACGTAGTCTCTTGGTTAAAAGATATTTTTTCTGATATATAAATCTTTATTAGTTTCACGGCCTCTCTAGCAGATTCCATTTGAAGATTATTATCTTTCCATGAGCCTATACGAGATACCATTTCATCAGTATTTATTCTTTTTTCATATTAATTTTCATTATAATAAATCGATTTATTATAATGATGTTTTACCAACACCGTTAGCGCCTGCAAACATTGTGTAAGTTGGCATAATTAGTTACCTATAACCTTTTTTTGTTCTCTTTGTAGAACCATATTAGATAAAATAATATAAAAATCCTGCTCTTCTTTGCTTTTTGCCATTTTAAATAAATTCTTTAAATCGCTATAAGAGCAATTCAAAAAAAAATCATATATTCTACTGCTTTCATTTTCCATACCTAATACCTCCAATTCAAACTGTTATATATATATATTATAACAATATGTTAAAAAAATAAACTATATTACGATAAATTATATTCGGTAATAATCGGTTGATGGCTATAAACTATTGGTATAATTATAGAAGTACTACCTAGTAAAATTGATTATAAAGAAGATTATGAAGTAATACTCAAGGATGTAATGACATTTCAGAAGGAAAGCCTCCAATTTTTTACATGTGAGAGGAGCAAGGAGAAGCTGTTTCCAATTTCTTCTTGGAGTCTGGATAGCCGCCTAAAAAAGGTAATGAAGCAGAGACATGGCTAGAATGATCTGTTTGATTAAGATTTAAATGGGAATAGAAAGAGGGTGGCTTAACACCCTACTAAGATAACTGTAAGTCTTCTCCTTGCTATTGAATCCGCAAAACTAAGTCATTCATTATGGGTGTTTCTATGAGCTTCTTAATTTCATCTAAATTTTGTGACTTTCCAATTGCCCACATTAGTTTAGCAGTAATTGCTTCTATATTCATATCTTGTGCATAAATTATTTTGGTTTTAGCAAGTTTTTTACCTACTTCATAAATATCTAAATCTATACCTTCCTCTTGGCATTGTGTAGTTACAATAACCGCTATCCCATTTTCAGTAAGTTCTTTGATTTTGGAAATTATATCATAGTCTTTAAAAGGTATGCCTCCAATTCCAAAACTTTCAATAATAACGCCTTTATATTCTTTTTTTATAAAATCAAATATTTTTGGATTTATTCCAGGAAAAAGCTTTAATATAATAATGCTTGTACACAAGGAAAAATCAAATTGTGGTTCTTTATTTGTACTAGGTTGTAAAAATTTTAGAATATCCTCATTGTAAGTAACTACTCCATGTTTTACATATGCAATATAAGGAAAATTTACACTGCTAAATGCATCTAAACTTTTTGTTTTAACTTTTTTTGAACGTGTTCCGGAAATTATTTTTCCATCAAATGCAACAAATACTCCTGCGACATCTTCTATTGCAAATGTTACAGCATCAGACAAATTTTGTTTTGCATCGGTACCTATTGATTCTATAGAATGCTGAGCACCTGTTAGAACTATGGGTTTCCCAAGGTTTTGAAGTATATATGATAAAGCACAGGAAGTATACGCCATTGTATCAGTTCCATGAGTAACAACAAATCCATCATAATCGTTATAATTTTCATAAATAGTTTTAGCTATATGAATCCAATGGTCAGGATTAATATTCGTACTATCAATATTCATAATAAGCTGACCGGAAATATCACATAATTTTCTTACTTCAGGTACATAATTTAATAACTCTTTAATATTATAATGCGGCGATAAACCATCTTTTGAGGTAGAACATGCTATTGTTCCACCAGTTCCAATTAATAAAATTTTTTTCATCACAACCACTCCTATGTTAATAATAGTTTATTAATTTTTTTACTTTTAATACAGATTGGCACCGTTTTCAATTTATCAATTTTTTTTCGAATAGTATTATAATTTATTAACTTAAGTTTATCATAATTAATCATTAATCAAAAGTAATAAAGAAAGGGAAATGCCCCAAAAAGATTATTTTATAAAGTATTAATACTAATTTACAATATTAATTTTAGACAAATTAATAAATGTTAATATGAATCAAAAAAATATATATACTCAAACTTCGCACATGAAAACATGACTTAGCAAGAAGGTAACTTCCGGTTACCTCCTTGCTAAGTCGAGAAAACTGGCATAAATTGGAAACGAAATGGATAACTTATGGTTGCTCTTTATTACATTTAAAAGTGGATCACATAAAAAAACCGGTTAAGGTGATTACCACCCTAACCGGATATTATTTTTTATTAAACTTCTAGTTTTAACTTTTTTGCTAACCATTGAGCGGTACTTGCCTGAACGGATAGAGTTATTAATATTGTAATAAAAGTTACAGAGGAAATAATGTTAGAATGCAGCACGTGCATTGAAACCATCATACCAGCAAGAGCTGCAGGAATTACTCCTGTTTCCCTAATCCACATCAGATAAATAATTTCTTTAAAATTCCATTTTGCATTTCTATCTAATGTTACACAAAGGAGAACAGATGCAGGCCTTGCTACAAATATAAGAACTCCTACTACTAATATTGCTTGTTTCCAGTATAGTGCAACTGATGCAAAATCTATATGTGTACCTAGTAGAATAAAAATCATCATACGTAGTAAAAGTGTTAAAACTTCCTTAAATCTTGTTTGTGTAATATAAGGATCATCTTGTATACGAAGTCTAAAGAGTTTCTTATTCCCACAAATAATACCAATAATAAACACTGCCATAAAACCACTAAGTCCAAAATGAGTAGCAATAACGTAAGCACCTGCCACTGTTGCTATGCTTATTTCTGCGGGGTTGTCCCTAAAATAGCCATACTTATCATGAGTAATAAGCACTGTAGACAGTGTTCCAACAACTAAACCTACTCCTATACCTCCAAAGAAGGTTTTAGCTAATTCTAACAGACTTGTTTGAATTGAAAAGCTACCTCCTTGTATAATTCCTAGTATTGCAAAGGTAATAATTGCACCTGCTGCATCATTAAAAGCTGATTCAGATATTATAAATTGTTTTAATTTGTTGCTTATTCTCATTTTTTTAAAAAGAGGAATAAGTACCGAGGGATCTGTTGATGCAATAACTGAACCCAATAATAATGCATACATAAAATCCATCTTAAATATAATTGATGCAAAAAAGCCAGTAATAAAGGTAGATATTAAAACCCCTACTGTAGACATAAGAAATAATGATATCTTTACTTTATTCAGTATTTTCAACTCGATTTCTCGTCCGCCGTCATATAAAATATAAGCAGCACCAAATGTTAGTATTAAATCATTACCAACAGGGTACCTGCCGATATTCACCAGATTTAAAAAGCTAGGTCCAAGTAAAATTCCTGCAATTATAAACAGTACAACATCAGGCACTTTTATCATTTTACTAAGTTTCGTAAATAAAACCCCTGTAACAATTACTAAGGCAAATAATTCTAATATATTTTGGGTTTCCATATGATTTCCTCCATTTGTTATTGTAATAGTACATATAAAATAAAACTTATATAAGTTTAAATTCTTATCATATTGCTTTTAAATATACATCCTCACCAATACTAGCAGAACTATATAAAATGTACAAACTTCAATTTTCAATATAAAACATCAGATAATCATATATTGACTTAAAAAATCGTTTTCTTCAATAAAATCCTCCATTTTTCATATTATGACATTAGTGAGCATTTTTCTGCAGTAAATGCGCCCCTTTCAAGCATACCACTGGGGTGATTATCTATACAAATATGTAAAAATAATCCAGTAACCTTTCGAAAATTGGAAAAGAATTTCCGATTTTTGTGTTTCCAGTTTCGCAGACTGGCAACTAATAATTATGCTACTCTATTTTACCCTAACCGGCTTGCTTGGATTACTTGGGCAAATAATAAAACGATTTTTAAGTCTTGTAGTTTTAAATGTTTATATATATGGTAAGATAATATTGAGGTATAATAATATTAAGGATATAAATTTATAAAAATAGTGTATAAGAAGGGGAGGAACAATAAATGAGTAAGTTTTCAAATTTGCTCAGATTACTTATTATATTAAAAAGTAGAAAGCGAGTGAAAACCAAGGAACTTGCTGATGCTTTGAGTGTTAGTGAAAGAATGATTAGAAAATACATGAGCGATTTAGCTGAAGCTAACGTAAATGTAGAATCTATTCCAGGGCCTACTGGGGGATTTGAATTAATAGGTTATGATTATATATTAAATCTTGATATAAAATCTGAAGAAGCTATATCATTACAAATGGCGACTACATATCTTAAGGAATCTACCGATTTTGATTTCAAATTTCAACTTGAAAGCCTAAATGATAAAATTAAAATTTTAAATGAAAGTCGTAATCAATTAGATGATTATTCAGATAATATTATTTTAAAATCAAAATCATTAAATTTGGATAAAGAGACAAAATTTGAATTAGAAGTGCAATCAGCATGTATTTCTAAAAGAAAATTAAAAATAAAATATTGTTCATTATCTTCAGGAGAAACTGAAAGGATAATCCATCCTTATGGACTAATAACAAGGAATAATTTGAAATATATCATCGCTTACTGCGAAAATAGAGAAAAAGCATTAACTTTTAAGCTTATGAGGATAATGCAAGTAGAAGTATTGAATGAAGCTTTTGAATTATCTACTTCGTTTAACATTAAAGAATTTATGAAAAATCATTTAGGATTATTTCATGATGAAAATTACAATTTAAAACTATTAATTAAGAAACCATTTTCACAATCTGTAAGTGAAGGACTATATGCTGAAAATCAAGAAATTAAATGGATTGACAGTGAAACTATAATTTTTCAGGGACAAATAAACGGAAAAGCCGATATTATTAGATGGATTCTATCTATGCGCACTTCAGTTTCCATTATTGAACCTGTGGTCTTGAAGGAGGAAATAAAAGAAGAATTAAAAAAAATGTTGGAAATAATTTAATATTTTTTGGAGTAAGTCATGGGGGGATTCCTGTGGCTTTTTTCATTATATGGGAAACAGATTGTGGAAAGAAATTTGTATAACTTTCTACTTTCTTATTGAATTTTTAAATTTTACTTGTAAAAATGGATAATATTGTTTATAATAAAGTTGCTAGTAAGAAATATGACTTAAATAGTACCACGATTCACTTGCGAGTGGGCTACAGATATCCAATTAGGGTAACTGTAACTTTAGAAAAATAGTAAACTGATTAACTGGTATTTATAGCGAGCATCAGTAGACAGGGGGACATATAATGACATATGAACAACTTAGTGATGATCAAAGCGGTGATATTATACCTTTTTATAAAAGGATATTTAAATCCATAGAACCAACCATTATTGAGTTAGTAGGAACTACAGGGGCAGGAAAAACTACCTTTTGCCAACAATTTGTAGATGAGGAAGGTAAAAGAATATTAAATAAAATTATTACAACGTCAGGAAATCGTACTATGATACCAATAGATATAGTTATTCTTGAAAATACAAAAAGTAGGATTATTTTAAAAGCGAGAACAAAGAGCGATATAACTCGTGACTTAATTTTAGTTGCTATAAATATTGATTCTGAATTTAAATTTGATATTAATAAGAGCATTACTGATGTGGTTAATAAAACTGGATTAAAGAAAAATAATGAGTATGGAATTAAAGTTAATATCGATTTATATCAGTCGGTGTATAATTTATTTGGGACTATAAAATTAATTGAAGAATTTCTAGAAATTGCAAAAGATCTACAGTCTAATTTTACAAATGAAGATAACGTTGAGAATTATATAAGTAATAACATATCAAACAAAAAGCTCATTAAACTTCTTGATGATATAATATTTACAGAATTAAATATAGATGATTTTTATGGACACCGTCATGAAATTTTACTAGATCAAGAGAACATTATAGAAAAAACAATTATACCTACTAATGCATTTAATAAATACAAGCAGCAAAAGGAAGGGCTTAATCAAATAGCATCATGTAGAATACTTTTTGAACATGCAACATTGCTCTTTAGATGTGATGAAAAAGCGAAACGATGTTTACCTGAAAAATTTAGAAAAGGAGTTGTGTTTAGAGAACCTCTCGGTAATAAAGAAGCAAGGCTAATTAGTAGTGTAACTAATTCTTGCGCGATAAATAAAATTTTACTGATTCCAGTAGCTACTGGTGGACTACTAGTTGATGATAAAGGTATAGAAGAATTAAAGAATATTATTCTATCAGAGTCAAAACAAAATATAGTAGTAGTAACAAAGATTGATAAGTCCAGTTCCTATGAAGAATATACACTAAATAATTATAAGGGTTACATAGAGAGTATAAAGGAACAAATTGTTATCACACATAATAATTTAATTGATAGATTAGAATTAACAGAGGAGTGCAATGCAAATCAGGTAAATACAGTTGATAGAAATATAATATTAAAAAAGATTATTGCATTTTTGGATAATGCATATCTATCAAAAATTACTAAAGATAAGCAGGGGTTTTATGATGCAGAGTTACATAAAATAATATGTAAAAATAAAAGTAATCAAGAAATATCTGTATCAGATATAGAGGATGTAATTATATTAGATAACTTTCATACTTTAGTTTCGAGTATTTTAGAAAGAAAAAATAAATTATCTTATAACCTAGTAACATAAACTTTCAATAACATTAAGAAGAAGACAAGCTATGACCAACTAATACTGGCATAGCTTGTCTTC
>NZ_JAENWL010000396.1 GCF_016650095.1 Clostridium sp.
ACTTTTAAAAATAGGATAGGAGCGTGGAATATTTGAAAAAGCTTCACTTTATAACTATTGTTTTCAACTTTATTACATTTAGTATTCTTATATATTTCGGGCTTTATAACTACTATAATTCACTAAAAGTACTCTCAAATAAATATATAGGAGGTAAATAGCAATGTTTGAATTAGATAACGAAACAAATAAAATAATGAGGATTTTTAAAACGATTGAAGACAAACAAAGTGTGGCTGATTCATTATCAAAACTTACTGTAAAAATCGGATTAGAAAAAAAATCCTCCTTATTGAGTCATTACTATGGCGAAGATGAACCAGATTTTATAAAAGTGTCTTGTATTAGTTTTGGATTAATAAATTTAATGGAAGAAGACTTTTATATTATAAAAGAAGTGCTAGGTTATAGAATTGTATTTGATTTTTTAAAAGGCAAAATTAAATATCTTGAAATTCTTTAGTTAAAATTATTGAACTAAATAAACCTCTTAAACCTTTTTTCATTAAATTAGTTTATTATTGAACTATATTTAAGGGGCATAGATTCTAACTATGACCACCTTATCTTATTTTTTAAAATATGAGCAGCAATGACCCTATTTTTTAAGTTTAATTATCTCCTTACATAGCCTCCGATATTCTTTGGCAACTCTACTATTAGTCTTAAAATCCAAAACAGGTACATTATTATATTGTGCGTTTTGCATACTCCTGTCTATGCTAATTATAGTAGATAGTAATATAGCACCAAAATTTTCTTGTAGATACGCTTTACATTTTAAAGTAATCTCATTTTTTCTAGTATCAAATTTATTTAAAAGTATCTTTACATTTTTAAGATTTTTATTATATTCTTGAACATTCGTTATAAAATTTAATACTGTATTAATATTTTCTAAACCAAACTTATCTGTTGTAACTGGTATAATACAAAAATTAGAAGCATTAAGAACATTTAAATTTAGAATACCTAGAGTTGGGCTTGTATCTATAATAATAAAATCATACTTACCTTTTTTTATAATAGGCTCTAAAATGTATTTTAATATGTTTTCCCGCTGCATTTTACCAAGAAGTTCCAACTCAACTGAACACATAGTTAGATCACTAACGACCATATCTATTTGATCATATTTTGTCTTAATTATATAAGTCTCTAAGCTTTCCTCATTTAGTAATGCATTCCCAAGATTTTTTTTATTTTTATCAAGTCCAAATGAATGTGTAAGATTCATCTGCATATCAGAATCTATTAGTAATATTAAATTATTTTGTTCTGATAATGCATAGGCTAAAGAGCCAGCGACACTAGTTTTTCCACTGCCACCTTTACTATTAACAATACTAATTACATTCGTCAAATGAAAATCTTCTATATACAATTCGTCAATATTTATTTCTAATTCATCTGTCAATTTTTTAAGAGTTTCTTTATTACACTTTGTTCTCCCAGTTTCTATAGATTTTAGGGTATTAAGATTAATATGTAATTTTTCAGATAATATTTTTTGTGTAATATCTTTTTCTACTCTTGCATTTTTTAATTTTTTATAATCTAATTTAGCACTAATATGCAATCATCTCCCTCAAATATGGATAAAGGTTGTAACTTTTTTTGTTTATACCACATTATTATGTTTTATATACTAACCTTTAAAAAGATTATATCACATTTCAATCATAAACCCTTTATTTAAAAAATAATTCACGAGACAAAACCGAAATTTTAACGATATAAATACAATTGTATTAATTAACTTTAATTATTTCAAATACGGTTTCTCATTATAGATTAAATCCTTCTTTCATTAAAAAGTTCATCTAAATATAATTTTGCAAATTCTGCAACTTCAATTCTGTTATCAACATTTCCAGTAAAAATTAAAGGCAATTCGTATAAAACAGATAATTTATTTAATACTTTAACATCACTAATTACTACATTATGAGTTGTTGTCCTGCTTCTATCAAGGGTTATTATAATCTCCTGATATTCCTTTGTTTCTAATCTAGTTTTAGCTAAATTTATTGTGTTTTCCATTTTAACAATGCAGCTAATATATTCATTACAATCCATTGCTAAATCTTCTAACATTTCTTTTTCTAAATCTTTATTTCCACTATTTTGATTTTCTATTTTCATCATTAAATCTTTTAATTTCATTTTTATTGTTACCATTTATAGCCCCTCCAAATTTTATGTTTAACATATTATTATCTTATATTTTTTATGCTTCTATTAAATTCCTCTGAATTAATAAACCCATATCTCATGGTTTTCATAAAAACACTTTCTTATATTATTTTATTCTTATATTTATTATACTATAAAATTGATTTGATACTTGAATCTGCATATTAAAAAGGAACCAGAACAAAGTTTAATTTTTAAGCCTTAAGTATAACTTTATATTTTACAAAAATAACCAACTCGATAACAAAGTTTAATTTAAGGTTTAAAAATTAAACTTTTAATGGTTAGTATTAATTTTTAGCTTAAATAAAATAGCCTATTAAAGAATTCAATACTATTTTTATACAAACGGTATAACTTTTGAGCCTTAAATATAACTTATTTTTTTATGCCATTGTTCCTCTATACCTCAATATTAAATTTTAGTCATATAACATAGTTAAAATTTCATAAACTGTTCAATATTTAAGCTAATATCTAATAAAATTCATTCGATTTTTATATTATTTATACCTTTGGACTATATACAAGTGAAAGAAGTTTGTCCCAAAAATGAAGTGGAAGGATAACCCTAATAAATCAAGATATCTTTCTAACAAAGCTATGACAAGGAGCTACCTAATATCTTGTACAAAATATCTGAAGGAGATAGGAAATGAGAAATACTAATAATGATGGAACACAGTTTTTTGAACAATTGGGTCAACATGTGATGTATAACAACTTAATGAAAGAGTTAAACAAGCATCCCGTTAGAACAAATTTAGATGAAAATATAAAATATTATAATGATTTCTGTGGTAAAGCAGAATCAGTTAAAGCAGGTTTTGTAGAAGAAATGAATCTTCTACATGAGTTACAAATCATATCAGATGACGTATTTAATAAGGCTTTAGATCCACAGATACCTCAGTGTAAATACGATAGCACTATGAATTTTAGCTTTGTCCCTCACCCCCTGTGCTATGATAGTTGTCGTAGGGAATAATATATGATATTCTCGTACAAAGGAGAGATGATTATTTTATGACCAGACAAATTAAAAAATATACTAAAGAAGAGAAAGAAGGTTTAGTTAAAAGGTTGTTTCCAC